>CAJQKX010000654.1 GCA_905479025.1 uncultured Paraglaciecola sp. | reverse complement strand
TCGGCTTCCCCACACATTACAACTGCCATTCGTCTTTTAGCTTTGATCTGTGGGCTCGGGATAGAGAGATAAATGTAATACGATTGACCAGTCAGAACAAAGCGCTAGCAGAATGTATGCAGCGCTGGTGCTTGGATAGAAAAGTAGATTTTGTTTGGGAGTTTTTGCCATCGAATAATTCTTCGACTGGGATTCTTCATAATATTTACAAACGTCTGCCAAACCTATGCAAGGCCCTAATTCAATTTATTCGTCGCATCTGGTGTTGCTGGCCGCTTCGAAAAACAGGGCTGGACGCTTGGTCCAAAAGCGATGGAAAAGTTAGTTTTTTTTCGTATCTTTCCAATCTAGATGAGACCGGTGAGTGGAAAGGCGAGTTTAGAAGCAGGTTTTGGACTAAATTGCCAGAAACATTAATAAAAAATGATTGTAAGTCTAATTGGCTGCATATCTACTGTGCGGATAGCTCTCATCCAACAGCCCAGCATGCTCGAGCTAAGCTTGAAAAATTTAATAAAATGGCAGAAGGGGAGCAGATACATACTGCTTTAGAAACGTTTTTAAGCTGGCAAGTGATATTCCAGACATTAAAAGATTGGTTTAGGATTTTGCATTTCGCAAGAAAATTAGAACCATTTGTTTCTAAAGTTGATTGTAATAGTATTCATTTGTGGCCATTGTTTAAGGAAGAATGGTATTCTTCAATACTCGGCGCTTCTTCGATCAATACTATTTTTGATTTTAATCTACTTAAAAAAGCTGTTGAATTTTTGCCAAAACAAAAGATTGGAGCCTATCTTTATGAACAACAGTCCTGGGAGTTGGCCTTAATACATTGTTGGAAGAAAGAACAGCATGGAGTGTTGGTTGGAGCTCAACATACAAGTCTGCTCGATTGGAATTTGCGCAATTTTCATGATCCAAGAAGTTATAAAAGATCAAACAATAATGA
Source organism: uncultured Paraglaciecola sp. (assembly GCA_905479025.1). Next base: position 2,582 of record CAJQKX010000654.1, on the reverse strand, counting down.
TGTACCTATGCCAGACATACTTGCCGTTAATGGTCCAGCAGCCATGAAAGTAGCCAAGAAAAATGGGTATCCCAAGACTCGTTTACTTGAGGTTGAAGCTCTGCGATACTTATATCTAGAGGATTTATCAAAAAATAAAAAACTTAACCGGCATAGAAAAACTAATGAACTTCGCGTGTTAGTGTTGAGTGACTATTTAGCAGTTAATACAGAAAATCAGATGGATTTACTGTTAGGTGCTCTGCCTTTCGTCTCTCGAGATATTGAGGTGACTTTGAAGCCCCATCCCGCACTTAATATTAATGCAGCAGATTATATGGAGATAGAGATAAATCTCGTAACTGATCCTGTACAGGATTTACTCGGGAGTTGTGATGTTGCTTATACTAGCCCAGTTACTTCAGCAGCTGTTGATGCCTATTGTTTCGGTGTCCCTGTAATAACTGCATTAGACTCCGATGCCCTAAATCTTAGCCCGCTTCGAAACTGCGATGATGTTTGTTTTGTGAGTACTTCGGAGCAATTATCTGAAGCGCTCAATAGGATTGCTTCGAGAGATGTTAAATTTTATGAGAAGAAAGAGTTTTTTAGACTGAATTCAGAGCTGCCTAGATGGAAAGAGCTATTACTAGAGTCTAACACTCCCATTTAACTGAAAAACTAATTAAAACTGAGGCTATTATTTCATGATTTTTAACAATGCATATAAGAACAAAACAGTTATTATAACTGGTCACACTGGTTTCAAAGGCTCTTGGCTTGCCTCCTGGCTGAATCATCTGGGGGCTAATGTAGTGGGAATAGCTTTAGATCCGCCAACAGAGCCATCACATTTTTCTGCGATAAAATTGAACGATGAGATGCATGACTTGCGTATAGATATTCGAGATCGGGTTGCATTGGAATCAGCTATCGTTGATGCAGAACCTGATTTTGTGTTTCATTTAGCAGCTCAGGCATTAGTGCGGTCGTCTTATGATGATCCTATTGATACGTGGAATATCAATACGATGGGAACCCTGCACGTGCTAGAGGCCTTGCGGAAGCTTAAGAAGAAATGCTCTGCGGTCATCATTACAAGCGATAAATGCTATGACAATGTTGAATGGGTATGGGGATATCGTGAGCCTGATAGTTTAGGGGGTCCAGATCCGTATAGCGCGTCTAAGGGAGCAGCTGAACTGGCTATTCGATCATATATAAAATCTTATTTTCCAAGGGAGACAAGCCAAATTAGAATTGCATCTGCTCGAGCTGGGAATGTAATCGGTGGCGGAGACTGGGCTATAGATAGGATTGTTCCAGACTGCGTCAAAGCGTGGTCAAATGATAAGCTTGTCGAGTTGCGTAACCCTTTTGCAACAAGACCATGGCAACATGTTTTAGAGCCCCTAAGTGGTTATTTGAGTTTAGCAGTCGGCTTGTCTGAACGTCCTGACTTACACGGGGAACCATTTAATTTTGGGCCACAGGCCCAACAAAACCATAGTGTTTCAGAGCTGGTAAAGGAAATGGCATTGTATTGGGAGAAGGTGAGATGGAAGGATGTGTCAGAATCTGAGGATAGACCTTATGAATCAGGTCTGCTCAAGCTTAATTGTGACAAAGCACTGCACTATTTAAATTGGCATGCTGTTATGGGATTCGAAGATACTGTTAGAATGACAGCACAATGGTACGGCGCTTACTATCAGAATCTGTCTGAAATCTCAGATTACACTCGCAATCAAATCATGGATTACACACGCATAGCTAATCAAAAAGGACTCTCATGGGCTCTGTAAGCCTCGCTAATAGTATGGTTAGGCCTTGAGTGATGATAAAGTTAACTACAACCGGAGCTAATTTATGAAAGTAGTACTTCTTGCGGGCGGGTTTGGGTCTCGTTTAGGTGAATATACAGATTTAATCCCAAAGCCAATGGTAGCTGTGGGTGGAAAGCCTATTCTTTGGCATATCATGAAAACTTATGCGCACTTTGGCCATGCCGATTTCTATTTGGCTTTGGGATATAAATCTGAGGTCATCAAGAATTATTTCTTAAACTATAGGTCATTAAATTCAGATTTTACAGTGGATCTTGGGACTGGGGATGTGGTGGCTCACAAACAAAACGCTTTGGATTGGAAGGTAACTTTAGTGGATACTGGCGATTCTTCTATGACAGGTGGTCGTGTAAAAAGGATGAAGGATTTTATTGGTAATGAAACGTTCCTGTTAACCTACGGTGATGGTGTATCTGATATTGATATTAGAGCATTAGTAGATTTTCATCGAAGTCATGGAAAGATGGTCACTGTTTCGGCCGTTAGACCTTCTGCTCGGTTTGGTGAGCTTGAAATTAGTGGATCTAAGGTTGAAAGTTTTCAAGAGAAACCCCAATTACATGAGGGCTGGATTAACGGTGGGTATTTTGTTGTGGAACCTGAGTTTTTTAACTTTATTGAGGGAGATAGCACTCTTTTAGAGAGGGAGCCTATGGAAAAAGCGGCCGAAATGGGAGAGTTAATGGCATACCATCATGATGGCTTCTGGCAATGCATGGACACTAAACGAGACGTCGATTTATTGTCATCGCTTTG
>CAJQKX010000653.1 GCA_905479025.1 uncultured Paraglaciecola sp. | reverse complement strand
CATCGAACGAGCTTACCAAGGCGAACAAGCTGAAGCGTTAATGATGCAAGGCGTGTCATTATTAGATCCATCACGCTTCGACTTAAGAGGTGAATTAGAGGTTGGCCAAGATATAACAATAGATGTAAATGTCATCGTCGAAGGTAAAGTCAAAATTGGCTCAAACGTCGCCATAGGTGCCAACTGTATTTTAATAGACAGCATCATCGAAGATAACGCGATTATCCATGCCAATTCAATATTAGAGCAAGCCATAGTAGGCCAGCATTGTAATGTAGGTCCTTATGCTAGGCTTCGCCCAGGTTCAGTATTAAAGGAAAAAGCCCGTGTAGGCAACTTTGTTGAAATGAAAAAAACTGTCTTAGGCAAGGGCTCTAAGGCTAATCATCTTACTTATCTTGGCGATACAGTGGTGGGCGAAGGAGCCAACATAGGCGCCGGTACCATTACTTGTAATTATGATGGTGTAAATAAATTCAAAACCATCATTGGCGACGGGGCTTTTATTGGCTCAAACAGTGCGCTTGTGGCTCCCGCCATTATAGGTGTGAATGCAACAGTGGGAGCTGGCTCTGTTGTGACTAAAGAAGTCGCTGCAAATGAATTAGCTATTGCCAGAGCGAAGCAAAGAAATGTGAGCAATTGGCAACGACCAAGCAAAAAGTAAAGATACAAAAAACGATATGACTCATACAGCTGAGATGAAAAACAAGGTTACGCTCACCAACTTATATATTGTGCTGTGTATATGCTGCTTTAACACCTAAATAATCACTGAAGTCTTTATTTTTACTTTTTTAGACAAACACAACTTGCGTTACGTAAGATTAAAGTTAGAATAAGTTTCAAATCGAAACTTATTCTAACTACATGCAAAAACGTAATACCCAACAAAGAAGACGTGCAATCGTCGAACAGCTCAATCTTACTGGCGAAGTAGCAGTGGATGAATTAGCTAGGTTGTTCTCCACTTCAGAAGTGACCATACGTAAAGATTTTGTCGAACTCGAAAGCAGTGGGCTGCTGCTAAGAAAGTTTGGTGGGGCTATTTTACTGCCAACCAGCTCTTCTGAACTATCAGATGAAAAGCGTTCCCCACACAAAAAAGCTATCGCTGGTGCCGCGGCTTCTTTAATTAGAGATCACAATCGCATTATTATTGACAGTGGCAGCACTACAGCAGCATTGTTACCTGAATTAAAACATAAGACAGGCCTGTTAGTGATGACTAACTCACTACAAGTAGTCAGTTATTTGTTAGAGCGAGAAAACGAACCCAAAGTGTTAATGACCGGGGGTACATGGGACGCTCAATCCCATTCTTTCCAAGGTAAAATGGCCGAGCTGGTACTGAATGAATATAACTTCGATCAAGCCTTTATTGGTGCGGCAGGCTTAGACCCGCTAAAAGGCACCACTACGTTTAATGAATTAACTCAATTAAGCCAAACAATGGCCAAGGTATCCAATCAAGTGATTGTGATGGCCGAGTCTGAAAAATTACAAAGAAAAATACCGAATGTAGAGTTGCCCTGGAGTGCAATTTCGGTTTTAGTAACTGACAATAAAATATCAGCAAATGTAAAACAACAAATTGAACAGCATGGCGTAGACGTTATCTGTGCCAAGACAACAGAGATTGGAGCTTAATATGTGTGGGATTGTAGGGGCTATTGCCGAACGTAATGTAGTTGAAATATTATTAGAAGGCTTACGCCGCTTAGAATACCGAGGATACGACTCGGCCGGCGTTGCCCTATTGGATAACCAAGGTAATCTCACCCGTACCAGACGAATAGGAAAAGTAAAAGAACTGGCACAAGCATTAAAAGAGCAACCAGTTAAAGGTGGAACGGGGATAGCCCATACCCGTTGGGCGACCCATGGAGGAGTGACCGAAGCCAACGCCCACCCACACTTTTCATCTGAACGTATTGCAGTCGTACACAACGGTATCATCGAAAACCACCAAACATTACGCCAAGATCTCACCCAAGCCGGCTATGGTTTTAGCTCAGACACAGACACCGAAACGATTGCCCATCAGGTTCACTTAGAACTTGACCAGTGTGGCGACTTACTTAAAGCAGTACAAAACGCTGTGACTAAGTTTCATGGTGCCTACGGTACGGTAATCATGGATAAACAGGATCTGCAGCGCATCATTGTGGCACGCTCTGGCAGTCCATTAGTGATTGGCTTAGGCATAGGCGAAAACTTTATCGCCTCAGATCAAATGGCATTATTACCTGTTACCAGACGTTTTATGTTTTTAGAAGAAGGCGATGTGGCCGAAATTACCCGTACCAGCATTCATGTTTACGACCAAACTGGCACACCAGTAGAGCGAGACATTATTGAGTCAGATGTCGAACACGATGCGGGAGATAAAGGCGGTTATCGCCACTATATGCTAAAAGAAATTCACGAACAGCCAAGTGTTATTCGTAACACATTGCAAGGCCGATTAAGTGATAACGGTATCAGCCCAAATATATTTGGCCAAGGTGCTGATAAAATATTAGCCGGTATTCAACATGTGCAAATTATTGCATGTGGCACCAGTTACCATTCAGGCATGACAGCACGATACTGGTTAGAACAATATGCCAATGTGTCCTGTAATGTCGAAATTGCCTCAGAGTTTCGCTACCGAAAATCTTTTGTGCATCCCAATAGTTTAATCGTCACTATTTCACAATCTGGTGAAACAGCGGACACACTTGCTGCACTTAGGCTTGCCAAACAACAGGGTTACTCAGCAAGTTTAACTATCTGTAACGTACCCGGTTCATCCTTGGTTAGAGAATCAGACTTAGCCTTTATGACCCTTGCTGGAGCAGAAATTGGTGTTGCCTCCACTAAGGCATTTACGACTCAGCTGACTGGTTTTTTAATGTTGACCTTAGCGATTGGCCAACACAACAACATGAGTCAAACAGACCATGACGATATTGTGAAAGCATTACATAGCCTACCCGCTAAATTAGAAGAAACCCTGACTTTAACCGATGGGATAAAAGAACTGGCTAAAGAATTTGCCGATAAACATCACAGCTTGTTTTTAGGCCGGGGCGATCAATACCCCATCGCGATGGAAGGGGCACTTAAACTCAAAGAGATTTCTTACATTCATGCTGAAGCCTATGCCTCAGGTGAACTTAAACATGGGCCGTTAGCGTTAATTGACGATGAAATGCCCGTCATAGTCGTCGCACCTAATAATGAACTACTCGAAAAGCTCAAATCAAACGTTGAAGAAGTCCGTGCACGTGGCGGCATTATGTATGTTTTTGCTGACAAAAACGCTCACTTTAAAAGTGACGATACGATGCGCGTGATTAACGTCCCACATTGCGAAGCGGCTGTAGCACCTATTGTTTATACACTTCCACTTCAACTGTTGTCTTATTACGTCGCAGTCATTAAGGGCACAGATGTAGACCAACCCAGAAACTTAGCAAAAAGTGTGACGGTGGAATAACTAACCAGTTAGGTTAGTGTGTTCGTTGTTAGTGTACGAATTAAATAAAGTACGAAACTATTTTAAAACCGAAACTAAAAAATAAAGAACAAAACTAGAAGCGACTATTCTTATGAGTAGTCGCTTTTTTATTAGAGCAGATTTATATTTAGGGGAAAATTCTCATCTATATTTCTCATCTATATATTGTTACGAATAATGTTTGATATTAGCAATCGAACCTTATGACTACATTTACCTTGCTTAAGATCAGGTCGAACGGCATAAATGAGTGATCAGCGCCATTTATGCCGATGCCCAAACCCGATTACTTGGGCCTAGGCATTTAGAGCTAACAATTAAACGTTTCGATGAAATTGAAGATTGCTTTAGTGATAACAAAGACGGTTTAGGGGATTTATACGAAGGCTTATTGGAAAAAAATGCCAGTGAAACAAAATTTGATGCGGGTCAATATTTCACTCCAATAGCATTAATCAATTCCATGGTGCGTTGCATTAACCCTAGTTCAACTCACTACAGAGTCAAATTGTCCTGGCTATCCATGTGAGTTGTTGGTTTGTAGGGTAAAAGCGTAAAGGGACATTACATAAGTCACAAAATCTGACAGTTGCAATACCAATTTACGAAGTGTGATAATAGTCTCTGATTTTGGATATAAAAATAACAACAAGGGACCAACCATGAAAGTCTTTTTTAAATGGCTAGGCATTACCATCCTAGCGTTAATGGTAGTTGCAGGCGCTTCAGCAACTTACGAATGGAATGCAGAAAAACCATTTTCATTCAATAATTTCCTAAACAGGACTTTAATTAAAGAGGCATTAGATAGCCCTGAACTCCTGACTTCAATTGGTATTCTTGAAAATTTAGGCATAACAGGTCATAACGCACATTTGAATGATGCGAGTGAAGCTACCTCATTGGCCCTTTTAAAGCGCTTAAAAAAAGTGCGTGAGACCATGTTGCAATATAAAGATGAAGACTTAAGTGAAGACGAGTTGACATCCAAAGAAATCGCCATGTATTTACTCAATCTCTTAGATGATATGGAAAAGTATCAATATCATGATTACCCGTTTAATCAAATGTTCGGAGCCCAAAGTAATTTTCCTAGCTTTATGGATGCGCAACATGCTATTTCCAATGTTGAAAGTGTTGAGCACTACATATCTCGACTAAGCGAGTCTAAACGTTTTTACACACAAACCCTTGAGGGTATGCGCATTCGTGCAGAAAAAAACATATTCCCACCCACCTTTGTTGTGGAGCGTGTGATTGATGAAATGACGGATTTCATCGGCATACCAGCCACAGAAAACGTGCTGTACACGTCGTTAGAGAAAAAAATAGATGAGAGTGAATCCATCACCAGCCAACAAAAAGCTGAATTATTGGCCGCAGTAGCAGCCGAAATTGAACAAACGGTTTACCCCACTTACCAAATGCTAATTGAATATTTTACTGAGCTAAAAAGTAAAACTAATTCAGATGATGGCTTGTGGAGCATGCCTCAAGGTGAAGACGTTTATAATCTTAGATTACGTTTTATGACCACGACTGATTTCAGTGCTGACAAAATTCATAATATTGGTTTAGAAGAAGTGGCGCGAATTCAAAGTGAAATATTATCTATATTGGCCAGTGAGGGGTTTGACGTTACCCAAGGTTTTACTGCTGCTATTAATGAACTCGCATCTCAAAAACGCTTTTATTACCCTGATACTGACGAAGGACGTGAGCAAATACTCGCTGATTATCAAACCATTTTAGATGAAATTGACAGAGGCTTAGGAGACAGTTTTTCTATACGGCCAGAAGCAGGAATGGAAGTGAAACGTATTCCATTATTTAAAGAGAAAACCGCACCAGGTGCTTACTATTATCCTCCTTCAATAGACGGTTCACGTCCGGGGATTTTTTACGCTAACTTATATGATGTCAAAGCCACACCAAAATATAGCATGCGAACATTGGCATATCATGAAGGCATACCAGGCCACCATTTCCAAATTGCTATTGGAATGGAGTTAGTTGGCTTGCCAATTTTCAGAACATTGCCACTATTTACTGCTTATTCCGAAGGGTGGGCTTTGTATACTGAATACTTAGCATGGGAGTTAGGCTTTCAAGATGACCCTTTCGATAACATAGGAAGACTTCAGGCAGAGCTATTTAGAGCAGTACGTTTGGTTGTAGACACAGGGATCCATGAGAAACGCTGGACGCGGGAGGAAGCTATCACTTATATGCTTAATAATACAGGCATGGCTGAATCGGATGTCACTTCAGAAATTGAACGCTACATAGTGTTACCGGGCCAAGCCACCGCATATAAAGTAGGCATGATGAAGATTTTAGAACTGCGGGAAAAAGCTAAAGCCGCTATAGGCGATAAGTTTGTACTAGGTGAATTTCATGATGTTGTTCTAAAAAATGGTGCAGTACCGTTAGATATTTTAGACCAATTAGTTGGAAAATGGATTGCTGAGAAATTAGCCAATAACGATTAGGCCACTCAATAAGAAACGGCAGCGTCATTTTAGGTATTGCCGTTTCTAATGTATTTTGAATTAAAAAATAGCTTCACCCTAAAGAAGGAATTATAAAAATAACTCAAAGATGGCAATATTTACTGATATAACAGGTATGTTATTTGGGATGTATCCGTATTTATTGGTAACTTAATGCTTTTGTTGTGGGCGGCATTATTAACTTTATCAGCAACTAAATCGCAGCCACAAAGTTCACTATCAACGACTAAATCAAAAGCGCCAAACATCTACCCTTATTAAACAACTCTAACCTCAGAGTCTGTTGACAAAAACTTACAATTTGAGACAAGTATCAGATCAAATAAAAATTAGTCTCACGCACAATCATTGATCAGGATCACACAATTAAAACTTACAATACTGCATACTACAGCCGCTGGAATTTAACGCCACGCGTGTACAACTTTTTGGACATCACAGTAGTCAGCATACATAGCGTTTTTTTGCTCTAACGGGTTCACTGAAAAGCACTGTTAAAATACTAAAGAGAAGCTTTGAAACGCTTCTAAACAGTATTTCAGGACCAGCTATTTTTAACCTGCTTCTAGTTATAATTATTAACATAAACAATAATAAGGATGTTTATATGAGCCGTATTGGTAACAAGGTTTTACAAATTTCACTAATAGACGCCATCAAAAGACAACGGGACATCAATGACGAGCTGCAAAAGTTGCCAAAACAAGGGCAATTACATAAATTAGTTGCGGAGCAAACAAGACTAATGAAAGAGACATTAAGCCTATTTGACCGAATGATCTAATTAGAACCGCTGCAATCTATAGGTAGAATAAAATGTTAATCTCCATGCCCATACAACATTACTTATTAGGGGTCGATAAAAGCGGGTCTTTGATATAGAGAATTGATAGTGCGTTTATTATACCGTTTAAAAACAACACCACTACGAGACAATAGACAATACAGGCCATAGCCTATGTATCTGTCACCTCGGGTTTTATTGGGTATTCCTACAAGTGACGGCTAGGCTTGTCCGCTAAGCGCATGTCAATCAAACTTGCTGCAAGGTCGGGTTGTCAATAATCAGAATGAACACCTTATTTTATCGATATATCTGCAAAATATTTGTGACCGTCAATTAATAACAGTTGAATCTTATTTGAGTTCTCCCCCCTTAGGGCGCCATAATACGTATTCACATTATCCGAGTCCTTATTTTGCAACCTATCACCGATTTCAAACAGCTATTTTTATCCGATACACCGATGATAGACGTGCGTGCGCCCATCGAATTTATGAAAGGGGCATTTCCCTGCAGCATCAATGCACCTTTAATGAATGATGATGAGCGCGAAGCAGTAGGTACCTGCTATAAAGAACAGAGTTCAGATGCAGCGGTTGCACTCGGCCATCAATTAATTTTTGGGGATGTAAAAGCGCAACGTTTACAACAATGGCAAAATTTAGCCAACGAACACCCCAACGGCATTTTTTACTGCTTTAGAGGGGGTTTACGATCTCGCATTGCTCAGCAATGGCTCAATGATACAGGCATAGACCGACCCTATGTGGAAGGTGGCTATAAAGCGATGCGTACTTATCTGCTTGAGCAATTGCAACAAAGAGCCGCCACAGGCAATTTTCTTGTATTATCAGGTAAAACAGGCAGCGGTAAAACAGAAGTCATCAGCGAATGGCCTCACTCCATTGACTTAGAAGGCTTAGCCAACCACAGAGGCAGCGCTTTTGGTAAAACCTTTGTTGCACAACCGACACAAATTAATTTCGAAAATGCATGGTCAGTGGCATGGTTAAAACGCATCCATGTTAACGATTCACCGGTACTGATTGAAGATGAATCACGTTTGATTGGTCGGGTTGTTGTATTTCCAGAGTATTTAGCGGCGACGAAGCTCGCCAATAACATTTTGCTCGAAGCTCATTATGAAGAGCGTATTGCTCGCATCCGACGAGATTATTTTATGCATGCGTTCGAGCATTATCAAAAAAATGACCCCGTCACCTCTTATGATGATCTGGACACTTTTATTCGTGATGCAGTTTTGCGCATTAAAAAACGCTTAGGTGGGGATCGATTTACGTTGATTAATGCAACACTTGATTCAGCAATTAACTCACTGAAAAGCCAAAGTCAGTGGTCTGGATTTGACGATATTATCCACATACTACTCAGTGAATATTACGACCCGATATATGAATATCAGTATCAACAAAAAAACGAAAAAACTATTTTCAAAGGCTCCCATGACGAAATCATTCAATGGCTAGCCTCAACATGATGTTATGTAAGCATTTGATCATTCCCATGAACACACCTTGGTTAGGTTATAAAGCGGTAGCCTTTGCGTTTATAAGTAAACATCACCATGTATGAACGTGACTTAGTGTTTATCGGCGGTGGGCATTCGCATTCTTTGGTGTTGAGAATGTTGGCTATGAAACCAATAGACAATGCGCGCTTAACACTCATTACCAATACGTTGTTAACGCCCTATTCAGGTATGCTGCCGGGCTATATTGCAGGTCATTACAGTGAACACGAGACACATCTAGACTTAAACAAATTGTGTAAAGCGGCACAGGTTCGTTTAATTCACGGTCGCGTCAACGGCATAGATTTAGCGAATAAAACAATACAATTAGACAACCAAGCCAGCATTGGATATGACAAAGTATCCATCAATACCGGCTCTACACCTAACGTCAATGTTACGGGTGCCCGTGAATTTGGTGTTGGGGTTAAGCCAGTTAGCCAACTCACTGCTAAGTGGCAAACACTAATTGCCCAAAAAACCAAGCACAATACGCCCCATTGGGCTGTTATTGGCGGTGGTGCGGCAGGGATTGAAATGGTACTTGCCATTGCTTATCGGTTTAAGCAGGCAGGCGATTCCTTAAAGCTGTCATTGGTGCAATCGGGCGCTACATTATTACCGGGTTATCATCGTAATGTACAAAAACACGTGGCGATTGCATTAAAGCAATATGGTATAGAATTGATTACAGGATTTCGCGTTTCTTGCGTCACTAAAAATGCGATTGAATCGGACACAGGCAACACCCTGAATATTGAAAAGTCTATTTGGTGCACTCCGGCAACGGCGCCGAAATGGCCGACACTTGCCGGACTTGATACGGACGAACGCGGATTTATTGCTGTAAATGAGTTTTTACAAAGCACCTCCCACAAGGATGTATTTGCCTGTGGTGATGTGGCAACTATGGTTCAATCACCTCGACCCAAAGCGGGTGTCTTCGCTGTGCGTGCGGCACCTTTTTTAACTAAAAACTTACGTGCTGCATTTAGCCAACAAGTGATGACACCTGTATCACTGCAAACTGATTTTTTGTCGCTCATTTCTCTTGGCGGTAAAAACGCAGTGGGCCAACGGGGTTGGTTAAGCTTAAAAGGTGAATGGGTTTGGCGATGGAAAGATCAAATCGACCAAAAATTTATGGCCTTGTTTTCTAAAAATCTACCTGCCATACCTGCAATGGATCACGAACCCATGCATTGCGCTGGGTGTGGCAGTAAAATTGGCCCTGCATTATTAGGCGATACCCTTAAAGAACTCAGTGTTTTTCCAAATAAACATTTTGATACAGATTTAACACAAGCAGAAGATGCGCCAGTTGCGGCAGTCATTAACAATACCTCGTTATTGCAAAGCATTGATGGGTTTCGCGCTTTTAGTGACGATGATTATAAATTGGGTATCGCGGCAACCCATCACGCTGTTAACGATTTATACGCCATGGGTTTACAGCCAACCAGCGCCCAAGTGTGGGTCAATTTAAAGTTTGAACACCCACGGTTAACCAAACGAGATTTTAAACGATTAATGCAAGGCGTCACCGACACCTTGCTTCACCATGAAACCACACTAGTGGGTGGCCATAGCACAGAGGGCATAGAGACCCATTTAGCGCTTGTGATCAATGGAACAGGCCACAAATATTGGCAAAAAAATGCCCCTCAAGAAGGTGATTGGTTACTTTTAAATAAACCATTGGGCTCTGGACTTATACTTGCGGCAGATTCCCAAGGTAAGGCGACCACTCAAAGTATTGAAGCACTGTGGCGTACCTTACTGCATTCAAATAGAGCGTTTTTCTTGACGCTCAAAAATATACAGATACACGCAGCCACTGACGTAACCGGTTTTGGTCTTATTGGGCATCTTTTAGAAATGCTTAAAGGAACACAATTTGGTGTAAAAATCATAACGGACAATGTGCCACTCATCGAAGGCGCACTTGAATTAAGTCGCCAAGGGTTTGAGTCCACATTAATGCCACAATTAATGCCGATGTTGCTTCAATGTGATACCAATAATGTAGATTGGGCGCTGATTAAATGTTTACTAGACCCTCAAACAAATGGTGGCTTACTGGTGTCTGTTTCAGCAGATGTGGGTCGTGACCTTATGAGTAAAAATGACGCGGTTAAGATTGGCGAGGTATATAAGGCTCAAGGCGATGAAAAAATATTGCAGTTAAGCTAAATCATATATTCTATCGGACTCTCAATATGTTCATTTGGGGCCACTTCACTACTAGCTTTCACCCTAAAAGTGACCATCTTTACATGTAACTCAGTAATGGCCTTACTGCCGGTTTTGATACATAAACCTGGCACTAAAGCATGAATAAAGCAGGCTATTGCTGCCTTAAAAAGTTTCATTGAAAAACTCATTGCGGTGAAAAAATGTTGTATGTATGTCTCGTTGACGGTCTTTGGATGGTCAATAAATAGTTGTTTAAACATATCTGTTTCCTATTGCTGAGTATAACTCGCTCGATGGCCTCATGGCTCAACATCATGTAGATAATATCACGTTAGTACGAACGAAGTTTCATTCCAATTCACTACTTTATTTTCTGTTATCAATCAATGACTCACTCAAAGGCGTTCACAACCTCCATTGAGGCACATTACAGTCCAAAAGCGGAAAAATAAAAGGCATGAAATAGCCCATCGGCTTTAATATTGGCCCGAAGACAGACGTTTTATCTGCATCAATCCTTGTGTACCAAAATTATCACAATGAGCCCAGTAATCCTTTTCTGAAAAAGATTTAACAACACCATTTTAAACATAATTAATACTCATTGTTACGGGCGACTCTGACAATAGACCAAGATTCGATTGGCGGGTTACAATGTGCAAACAAGCGCAATTTTACTGTTGAGTAAGTTCGTAGTGAGGCGCGTCACCCCCTTAGGGCAGACGTCAGAAACATCAGCAAAAGACCGCCAGCCTTTAACAGCATTTGTCTTATCCCACTGCATCAATACACTGTTGACTGCGGCGATGGCAAAACCGTTTCCAGACCAAGCGTAATAATAAGCACCTTTTGGTAAAGTAGTTAACCGTTCTATTTGGTCCGTATCAGGGTGATAACTTTTCAATTGCCATTGAATAGACTCCCCTGCACCAACAGACACGGTATAACTCATCAATGGCGAGTGTGGAATTGCTAACAAACTTGGACCAATATTTTCATCTAACACTTGGCTTGTCTGCTTTTGTACATCCGCTAGCTGCAATGTGTGAGACTCTCCCAGAACAAACAGCATCACCCGGTTATTATCTACCCAAGCGTGATATCCAACTGGATTGATATGGGTCAATAACTCACTTGCAGGCTTAGCAGATGGCCGCTCAGGATATAATGGATAGCGCCAGAGTTTCTGTTCATCATTAACAGCTCGTATCACAGAAAAGCTGTTTCCAGATGGCATTAAAGTTGGTGAATACTCACTTTCGGATGAATTTGTTAAATTTGAAATCTGACCTGACTTAAGAGAAATAAGCATACTGTCAGTTTGCTCGACCTTGTTTTTTGTTAGCGCAGAGGTATAAAGTAGCGCATCACTATCTGGCAAAAAAAAAGGCTGGTTCTCGTATGCGGATGTGTTAGTTAGCGCCTTAAGATGACTCACTTTTAATCGCTGATCTTTAAGCACTAAATCACCCAAGTAAATATCAAAACCCGGCATCTTGGCAGATGCTGAAAAAATCATAAACCCTAATAAACCAGTCATTAATTTCATATGTTACCTTTCACTATTATGCCTGTTTATCTCTCATGTATCGGTCGAGACTCAAGTCATGTATTTAGATACTGAAGCGTATGTATTTGTTCAAGCTACTCTAGACAAAAGATGGACAACCAAAGCAGGTTAAATTCAGAAGTCATATAAAAATTAAACACGCCGAATTTATTGCATTCTATTGCCGAATTTATCTTAGGCTCGAGTAACTTAAATAAGCTAGCATATTTAACATAAATTTAACTTATGATTATTCAATTAATCTATTTAGTGATAACTGGGCAACACCTTGGAACAGTCTAAAAAAATAAGAATGGGAATGGTCGGTGGTGGCCAAGATGCATTTATTGGTGCAGTGCATCGAATGGCAGCTAACCTAGATGGCAATATTGAATTAGTATGCGGTGCTTTCAGCTCAGATCCAGAAAAAAGTATATCTTCTGGCAAACACTTGTATTTACCTGCTACTCGATGTTACGCAGATTATGCTCAAATGTTCGCGGCAGAAGCTAAGTTACCGATACACCAAAGAATGCAGTTTGTTTCTATTGTTACGCCTAATCATTTGCATTTCCCTGTCGCTAAAGCGGCACTAGAAGCAGGGTTTCATGTACTC
>CAJQKX010000652.1 GCA_905479025.1 uncultured Paraglaciecola sp. | reverse complement strand
TGCTGACGATGCTGACAATCTCAAGCCATTTGATCGGTGGTTTTTTCTCGACTCCTGCACCATTGGCGGTAAAGAAGGGAATTACCCGGCCACCCAGAATAGCGATGATCAATACGAACATCATGATGGCGCCATGTAGAGAAAGCTCCGCTACCTCTGGCTGATTAGTCACAACGCCCCAGTGGCTAATGCCATTAAGCAGAGCCAGTATCGCGAGGATCGGCACAAAGATCATATTCTGTCTTTGCTTCGCCTTGAATACTGGGTAAGCCATGGCGATAGTCGCCAAGATTAAAAATAGTAGGTCACCAGCCATGACTAACCACAGGGGCAAACCTACTCCGAACGCTAACAACAGGCGGCCCAATAGCCAAGCAAGTGCCAGCAACAACAAAGGTCTGCCTCTTAGCCCAATAACACCGGTCCAGGTTTGTACCGCAGTGAGTAGAAATCCAACCACAATCGAAGCACCGAAGCCAAATAACATTTCGTGGCCATGCCACCAAATTGGACCGCCATAGGGCTGCCAGTTAAAGGGGTTTAACCAGAAGTAGGACCACCAGGCGATAGTGATAATGGAAAAGAGGGTACCGCCGAGAAACAGGGGGCGGAATGCTAAACGTAAAAGGGGTGGTATGGTGAGGGCAGTCTGGCTGTTATCAATATTTGCTGACATGGGTAACTCCTAGAAGTTAGATCGACTAATCAGGGTCAGTGGCGCGACCGCGGCTGGCTGTTTATTCTCCGGGAAAGTCACCAAAATCTAAGTCCGGGAGATTAAAGTTACTGTGCTCCTGAATTTCTCCTAGCTTTATTTTTTCAAGCATTTCCAAACTAGACTCCCTAGCAGTGCGACCACAATGATCCATATCCAGGTTACCGACCAAAACAGGAAATACTTCAAGATGGCGAGCTAAGAGAGTAGTCCTATGTCGACCATTGAGGAATAATATTTTCCCATTAAGTATGTATATGGCTGGTGGAATAAAGTAAGGTTCATCGTTATAGCTAAAAAACCAGCTGCGTTGATAAAGGTCATTAATCACTTCAGAACTACGGCATTCGAAGTCGAGTTTATCGACGCATTGCAAGAACGTATCGCTTCTGACTAAAATTAATCGGTCAGAATCTGTAGTTTTCATTATCTTTTTGTTCATGATCCTTATCCTCTGAACTCAGAGTTTTCTCTAGTAACAGTTAGGATAAAAAAATTCGGCATCTCAAACCCCTATCGCTTCGACTTTTTTGATCTGGCACTATGTAAAATATGCTTGGCATTCTCTACAATGCCATCTCTCATAACCCCGATTATTATAAGCCCGCCATGCGTGCAATCGTATTTCTAAGTGCCGCGCGTCGTAACATGTTGGACACCAAGGTCCATCTTGTTCATTAGCATCATTCACTTTGAAGTACACGGAGCCATTGAACTTCATTTCTATTTTGGATTTAAGCCGCAGCTCTAATGATGCGATTAATTCCGAGCTTTCTGCTGCCTGAATTCTTGCATCTGCCAATGCACCTATTAATTCAGCCACCTGAAGTTTAATTTGCGCGTCATCAATTGCATCGGCAGATACCTTAACAGCCTTGGCAATTTCCCATGCTACTTTTATTCCATTGACATATTCTATTACCACAGCTGCTCTCCGTATAAGCGCCTACTGTTAAAATCGAAAAATTAGATTTAGATTCGAGTTTCTAAAAACATTTAGAAAACATTTAGGGTCAGAATCGAATTTTTCTTTTTATCTATCTGAGTCATGGTATGTACCTCCCAGCGCCACTTCAACCCCCAAATAAACCGCCCCAACATCAAAACCACTTGTCTCAGATTTTTTCCAAATTAACTTTCCGCGGTACTTTTCATTAAAAGAGTACTTGCCACCAAGACCATAACTAACCCCGCCATCATCAATTTGTACAGGTGAACTATGAATACTGCTAACAGGAAATAACCCATCGTCCATTCGCTTTTGCTCGGCGTCAAAGTACGTATACCCTAACAATCCGAAGAGGCTTAGATTGTTTGATACTGGCTGTTCATAAATGATGCTTGCAGAGTATTGTTTGAACTTCACCTGCTCTGTAAAGTTTGATTGGGCAAAAAATGCGTGGCCCAAGTCGTTTTTTAACTCTTCCGTCACTTTCCCAAAATCGGCATAGGCTAATTCAAAAGAGATTTTGGAGTTGATTTGATAACCCAGCTGGAGCTCTAACATAGACGAGCTGTCATCGATGCGCTGGTTAGGTTCCACCGGGAAATTTGTATCTAAAGGTGCGCTTTTATAAGAAGCGAGAACTCCACTAAGGCCGAGATAAATGGAAGATTGCTCGCTGGAAAAACTGCTGGTGCTTAAGGCAAATAATAGGGCGGCGCCTATTGGTAAAACGCGGTTCATGGAAATTCCTTTTCCGGTGTTATTTTGAATACAGCCCAACCGCCACAGGATCAGTGATTGGACTGCATACATTAAAGCGCAGCTTTGTATTTAGCAAAGCTGCGCTTATTTACTAAAACCTACTATCTAAGAGCAACTATCCAAGAGTTACTAATAGACACTAGTTATTACGCAGTAGCGCCACTCCCCTGCTGATGCAAATGCACATCCCGCTGAGGAAAGGGAATCGAAATACCATTGGCATCCAATGCTTTCTTGGCGGCTTCGGTAAGATCAAAATACACAGGCCAGTAGTCACCACTGTTAACCCAGGGACGGCAGACAAAATTAACACTACTATCAGCCAACTCAACCACGGCAATAACCGACGCTGGATTCTCAAGTACGCGCTTATCTGCTGCGAGCACCCCTTCAAGAACTTTCCGCGCTGCGTCTATATCATCCTGATAGCCAATACCAAATACCAGATCCACACGACGGGTGTCGTTGGCGGAGTAGTTGACGATGTTGTCGCCAATAATACGGCCGTTGGGGACTATGACTTTTTTGTTGTCTGGGGTGA
>CAJQKX010000651.1 GCA_905479025.1 uncultured Paraglaciecola sp. | reverse complement strand
CTTCACTTGGCGTTTGTAGCAGTCTGGCGATATCATGCTCTAATTGATCCGAAGGACGCTTATAGTTTTTACCAAATGGCATAATGATTAATTTGAGTGCTTTGCCCATTATCACAGAAGGGAAGTTATCGAGTAGCTCTTCTAACGCCACTTCTAATTTATGTAAACTGTCTTGCATAGCCCAATGCATTAGAGGTAAATCGTCAGCTTTGCGACCTTCATCATCAAACCGTTTCAACACACATGAGGTGAGATACAAATAACTTAATACATCACCTAAGCGAGCTGATATGCGTTCACGGCGTTTTAATTCACCACCCAATAAAGCCATGGCAACATCAGATAGAAAAGCCATATTAGAACTATAACGTTGCATAGAACGATAGTAGCCTGTCGTTTCATCAGTAAAAGGAGCCTGAGTAAAACGCGCGCCTGTCAATGAGAACCATAAACTGCGGAATAAGTTACTGATAGTAAATCCAATATGCCCAAATAAAGCTTGATCAAATTGATCTAAACTTTCTTCAGCATCAGGGTTGTTGGCAGCGAATAACTCTGTCAACACATATGGGTGACAGCGCATTGCACCTTGCCCATAGATCATCATATTACGTGTCAGAATGTTGGCTCCCTCTACTGTAATAGCAATAGGTGCGCCTTGGTAAGCGCGGCCCAAATAGTTGTTTTGTCCAAGCATAATACCTTTACCACCATGTACATCCATGGCGTCATTGACGACCTGACGCATTTTTTCTGTTAAATGATATTTGCAGATAGCGGATATAACGGAAGGCTTTTCACCCAAATCTACACCTTTGGTTGAAAAGGATGTGACTGCATCCATAAGGTAAGCGTTGCCACCTATACGTCCTAACATCTCTTCAATACCTTCCATTTTACCAACAGGCATT
The DNA here is from genome assembly GCA_905479025.1 of uncultured Paraglaciecola sp. The sequence goes on along the minus strand of CAJQKX010000651.1, from coordinate 7,796 downwards.
TTAAATTGACGACGGATACGAGCGTAAGCACCAGTGGCTAAGGCAATACTCTTAGCACCACCCGCAGAAGTTGATGGAAGCGTAATTACTCTACCTACAGACAAGCATTCTACTAACATTCGCCAGCCTTGGCCGATCATTTTGGTACCGCCGATAATGTAATCTAAAGGTACAAATATATCCTGACCTCTGATTGGCCCATTTTGAAAAGGAACGTTTAATGGGAAATGGCGGTTGCCTATTTCCATACCTTTAGTGTTTCTAGGCAATAAAGCACAGGTAATACCCAATTCTTTTTCATCACCTAATAATCCCTCTGGATCATACATTTTGAAAGCCAAGCCAATGACAGTCGCAACTGGTGCTAAGGTAATATAACGTTTGTCAAAGGTAAGGCGCATGCCGAGAATTTCTTCGCCATTCCACTGTCCTTTGCATGCAATACCACTGTCAGGCAATGATCCTGCATCTGAGCCTGCTTCTGGTCCCGTTAGTGCAAAACATGGAATTTCATCACCCACTGCTAATCTGGGTAAATAATGGTTTTTTTGTGCTTCAGTTCCATAGTGCTGGAGTAACTCACCAGGTCCTAATGAATTAGGCACACCGACTGTTGTGGATAAAACTGCACTCACGCTGGATAGTTTTTGTAGTACACGAGATTGGCAATAAGCAGAAAAATCTAAGCCACCAAATTCTTTCTTGATGATCATAGCAAAGAATTTATTGTCTTTTAAATACTGCCAAACTTCTGCAGACAGATCTGCATTCTTGTGTGTCACTTCCCAGTCATCACACATTCTGCACACTTTTTCTACAGGCCCGTCTAAAAAGGCTTGTTCTTCAGTTGTGAGTCGAGCTTGTGGAATACTATGCAGTGTCTGCCAATTTGGATTACCACTAAATATCTCGCCATCCCACCAAACAGTGCCCGCATCGATAGCATCTTTTTCTGTGCTAGACATTTCAGGCATAATTTTTTTGTAGAGTTTTAAGATAGGTTCGCTGATGTATTGTTTACGCACAGATTCAATATTAAGGGGCAGGGCCGCAAGTAAGAAGATTACCCAACTGAATTCACCTATCACCCCTAGAATACTGCCAAGTATGAACAAGCAAAACAAGGCGACAGTAGCATTAAACAACTTCATTCTAAAATAGCTTACTGCACCGAGCGTTGCTATCACATATAAAAAACAAATTAAGATTTGCATAATGACTCCAATTAATAGTGGTCAGACCTCAATTTAACAGTATATTTTAGTCATGTGAAATTCAAGTTTAAAGATCAAGTAATTACTTTTATTTGGATAGAAATTTCAAACAATACTGTACAAATTAAAATGATAGCTTAGCAACATAATCACAGACGGGTTAATGCGGTATCAGTTATTTGTTTCTAATGGGTATTTTGTGATTTGAAATGTTTCAAACGAATTTCACCTTGTTCATTACCACTTTTGAATTGTTGTAACTTAACTAACTGATAATTTAACTGTGGTGAAAACCAAGCTATTGTTTCTCTTGTTGAATTTTCTCGAAGAATTTTGACCTTGATACCTTCAATCATACCGAAAGGTAAATCGAGCTGTTCTTTGCCTACTACTTTCAAGACATAATGACGCATCTGTCCTCTATTATTAATAATGTCATAGACAAATTCACACTTACCAGAGGCTAATTTTAATTGCACATCCAAGCGATAAAGCTGGTTATCTAGTTGACCTAGCCAATCTATTGACTCTGCTTGATTGATGGTAACTGTAGATTTATCAGCATTAAAATGAATTTGTGTGTTTTTATTTGAACCGGTTCCGCTGCGGCTATAAGCGTAGGTATGAGGTTGTAATTGATTATTTTCAAACGAAAAAAAACTGGTTTCAGAACGAATGTCTGATAAAAAGAAGGCTGCCACTTTAGAGTAGTAATCTAATCTATATAGATTATCCTCATCGGCTTTTAAACTCAGTCTGGCTTTACCTAAACGTCTACCAAATCGATAGACTGTGTATTGCGCCTCAAAACCTATTAACTGCTCAGTTTCGGCATGAACACGTGTATTTACGCCAAAAGTTAAACCCAAAAATAAGGTTATTGTTAATAACGCAATCAATTTAGCCAATTGCGTAACCCTCTTCAGCTAATATTTCATTATCTAAAACTGCTTTGTTATTGACCATTTTAAGCCTGTCTTCACAAAACCATTGAATGACAAGTGGATACATTTGACGCTCTTGTTGTTGAACTCTATCAGCTAATTCTTGTGTATCTTGTTGCTCAAATACAGGCACCTTAGACTGCAATACTACCGGCCCACCATCTAACTCTGGCGTGACAAAGTGAACTGATGCACCGTGTTCTTCATCTCCTGCGTCAATCGCTCTTTGGTGTGTATTTAACCCTTTGTACTTGGGCAACAAAGATGGATGAATGTTCAACATCTTACCGATATAATTTTCTACAAAACCTGAAGTAAGAATGCGCATAAAACCAGCCAATACAATAAGATCCGGATTGTACTCGTTTATGCAACGAACCATTTGAGCATCATATTCCTCTCTACTTTCGAAACCTTTATGATCAATATAAATAGCTGGGATACTAGCGTTTTCAGCACGAGTCAACCCATAAGCTGTTGCCTGGTTTGCGATAACCGCTGAAATATTAGCATTAATTTTTAGCTGAGAAATATCATCGATGATCGCTTGCAAGTTCGAACCATTTCCTGAGACCAATACAACTATGGACTTTTGCTGTTTATTCGCCTGTCGCTCAGTCACTTAATTTATCTCAACCTGTTGTTCGGCGTCACTATTTTCTATATACCCAATCTGCCATGCGTTTTCGCCAAGTTTGCTCAAAATATCAATCGCTTGAGCAGCTTTACCATTGGGTAATGCGATCATCAAACCGACACCACAGTTAAAGGTACGGTACATTTCATGAGTCGTTACATTACCTTTTTCTTGTAACCAATTAAAAATTGCGGGCCATTGCCAACTATTTCCATCGATCACAGCTTTGGTTCCCTGAGGTAAAACTCTTGGAATATTTTCCCAAAATCCACCACCAGTAATATGAGATATAGCGTTAACTTGTATTTGTTCTAACAAAGACAGCACATTCTTAACATAAATGCGGGTTGGCTCAAGTAAATGTTCGGATAAGGCTTTACCTTCTAGCACTTCACTTGTATCACTTGCGGATATTTCTAAAATTTTACGGATCAAAGAGTAGCCATTGGAATGAGGACCAGAAGAGGCTAGAGCAATTAGCGCATCTCCGTGAGCAACACGTGAACCATCAATCACATCATCTGCTTCGACTACACCTACGCAAAAACCAGCCACATCGTAATCTTCACCATGATACATACCCGGCATTTCAGCAGTTTCACCGCCTATGAGTGCGCAGCCTGATAATTCACAACCTTTACCAATACCAGACACAACTTCTGTTGCTGTTTCTATGTTCAATTTTCCGGTGGCATAATAGTCTAGGAAAAATAAAGGCTCTGCACCTTGTACAATTAAGTCATTCACACACATTGCAACTAAATCTATGCCAATACCACTGTGCTGTTTTAAGTCCATTGCCAATCTGAGTTTGGTACCTACACCGTCGGTGCCTGATACTAGTAATGGTCTTTTATATTTATCTGGTAATGAGCACAGAGCACCAAAACCACCCAAACCCCCTCTGACTTCAGGCCTGTGAGTTTTTTTTGCGACCGATTTAATTCTTTCAACTAGTTGATTACCTGCATCAATATCAACCCCAGCGTCTTTATAACTTAGTGATGAATTTTTATCGCTCACGTATTTTCCTCAGTATGACCGCAAAAAAGAGGGCAGATTTTAGCAGCTTGCACAAATAATACCAACGACAGAGTTACTCAAATAACTGTGAATTTTCATTTTAAGGTGGTTTGATTATATTGTTTGATAAACAATTGATGAATTTTGTTCTCAAATAAAAGACAATACCCATAGAAATATGTTTTGAGGAGAGTTGGCCCTGATGCCAATAAAAATACACCCTGTAATATTAGTTTTTTTGCTTATGTGGATACTCACTTGGCAGACTGTTAATGCAGCGGTTATTGATGATTTATACGATGCTAAGATCCCCGTAAATAATCAGTCAGAACAAACACAAAATAATGCTTTTAGTCTCGCCTTTAAGCAAGTGCTTATCAAAGCTCGAGGGAATGACGATTTACTCACTGACCAAAAAATTAAATATGCTATCACTAGGGCGACGCGTTTTGTCAGATCTTATAGTTATGAAAAGCAACAATCCCAACTCTATTTAGTTGTTAACTTTGATCCTCAGCGAGTGGAAAGTGTGATCCGCAGTGCTGGTTTTCCTGTTTGGGACAAAAGGCGTCCTGACTCATTAATTTGGTTGGCTATCAAGTCGTCTGATAATTCAGATAGAAGAATTGCTAGGCCATCAGAATATTCTGACATTTATCAACAATTGAGTTTGCGCGCTGCTCAAAGAGGCATTACTTTAATGTTTCCTGTATGGGATCTTGATGATATACAAAATTTGGGGGTATATGATATCTGGGGCGGGTTTAGTGCTCAAATATCTCTAGCTAGTGAACGTTATTCAGTTCCGTCTGTGCTTTCTGCGAGAATCTATCTTAGTGATAATCAATCATTTGAAGTGGATCAAAACGGTGAGATGACACAATCAAAACCGGCTCTCAAATGGTCGGCTGACTGGACCATGATAGAGGGGGAGGGATTATTGGCAGGACAATTACAAGGTGAGCACCCATTGATGATAGCAGAGGGTTTAATAAATACATTGGCTGATCAGTTATCGTTGAAATATGCGATTGATCTGGCTCAAATTGATCGAGCAGATACTAAGGTTCAAATTGTTGTTAACAATATTGACACTCTCACATACTACAGCTTAGCTTTGAGGTCTCTAAAAAATATGAGTATTGTAAATGGCGTCACTTTGATTCAACAACAAGGACCACGTGCCACCTTTGAGTTGGATTTGTTAGGTGACATTGATGATTTAACCAACGCCCTGAGCTTAGATAGCAAAATTAGACCCGTTGTTGATGATTTTGGTCAGCCTATACTTGGTTTGGAGTTCTTTTGGGTCAAGTAAGTAGTCAACTTTCATTGCCTATTGGCTTAAAAGACACTGAATCATTTGCCAGCTTTATCCCCGGCCAAAATGCTCAAGCATGCAGTCATCTGAACGCGCTATTTAGCCAACTTCAAAATAAAAAAGTGAATAATTGGCTGACATATTTGTTTTCTGACTCTGGTTTGGGTAAAAGTCACTTGTTGTATGCAACATGCCAACAAGCCGAGTTGGCTGGTGATACGTGCATTTATCTAAGCTTTGATGAAAAACAACATTTGTCACCAGATGTGCTGTTAGGGCTAGAATATTATCGTTTGATTTGCCTCGACGACATTGAAAAATTGCAGAGTGAAAGTGCTTGGCAAATAGCTGTATTTGATTTGATTAATCGGGTGAAAGAACAGAACAATAGTTGCTTAGTCATAACAGGGAATCAACCTCCTCAACTCTTATCCCTAGAGCTACCTGATCTCACATCAAGGCTGACTTGGGGCACTAATTTTCAACTCTATTCATTGACTGACGAACAGAGACAAAAGGCGTTGATAGTTAAAGCACAACATAGAGGGTTGAATATGTCGAAGGATGTAGCCAAATACTTGGTCAATCATTGGCAGCGAGATATGCCAGCCTTGATTGCATCTTTGGATATCCTTGATGAGCATTCGCTGCAACAGCAGCGAAAACTCACTATACCCTTTGTTAAATCTATTTTAACTCTTTAGTTTTTAAACTTTCGAATGCTTGTTTTTCTTCTAATAGTTCTTCTTTAAGTTTGCGAATACCCAAGCCAAGTTCACGCCCTCTGACACGCGCATAAAAGCTACAGCCGGTGAATAATAAAGTACATAATATTATTTCAACTAGGGCATACAACCTTTCACCTTCAACGGCATATACAGCAGTTAAACCATGCAATAAATAATACATTACAATAAAATTGGTCCATGCATAAGTATAAGGCTTGCCTTCTATTAGTCCTTTAGATGGTAATAAAATTGGCAATAACCAAAATAGCAAAGTAAACAGAGTTGAGGTGGTTTTATCTATGGTTAAGATAAAATGCCAGACCACTAACCAAACAATCAGAAGTAAATAGCCGGTTAGGGTTAGTCGTCGAAAGAAAGTGCTGTTAAATGTCATGTTGCTTATCTCGTATACAGGTTGCTTATTTCGTATTTAGGTTGCTAAGTTTAACCGCTAAAAAAGCCAGCCTTCTGCCTTGCTCGATACACAATGTTTGCTCTTCATTAGTGAGTTTGGTTTTGTTGTCGCCCTGGGCCAAATGTGTGACGCCGTAGGGGCTTCCACCAGACAATGTGGTGTGTAATTCTGGGTTAGAGTAAGGCAATCCACATAATACCATACCGTGGTGAAACAAGGGGATCATCATAGTAAGTAAGGTTGTCTCTTGCCCACCATGCATACTGGATGAAGAAGTGAAAACACAAGCTGGTTTACTTTCTAAAGTACCTGCCAACCATTGAGCGCTGGTGTCATCCAAAAAGTACTTGAGAGGTGCTGCCATGTTACCGAAACGAGTGGGACTGCCAAGTGCCAATGCACAACAATCATCTAGGTCTTGTTTTACCACATATGGGTCGCCAGAACTGGGAACTGAATTCTGAATATTGCTGAAATTGTTGCTAACTTCAGGAACACAGCGAAGGCGTGCCTCAAGTCCTGATTTTTCAACTCCTAATGCGATGCTGTTAGCCATAGCTTGAGTAGCGCCATGACGACTGTAGTATAAAATCAGTACTATTTTACTCATGATATATCCAAAGCTTGGCTCATAAAATATCCAAAATAGATTCAGGAGGACGACCGATAGCGGCTCTACCGTTAAATATAACGATAGGTCGTTCGATGAGTTTTGGCGTACTAAGCATCGCGCTAATGAGTGAGTCCTCGGTTAATGTTAGGTCTTCTAAATTTTGTTGTTTGTAAGCGTTTTCACCTTTTCTCATTAATTGCCTTGGCGAAGAAAAGCCTAATTGGTTAATGATAAGCTTCAATTCCTTTGCACTGATGGGCGTTTTTAAATACTCGATAATGTGAGGCTCGAGTCCTTTTTGATTCAGTAACTTAAGGGTTTGGCGACTTTTCGAACATCTAGGGTTATGTAAAATTTTAAGATCAGTCATGAATGTATTTTTACTTAGAATGAGATATCTTATTTATACGTAGTATTCTACATTTTATTAATCTGGTTACGAGAGTAACCCATATTTTGGGCACTATTATTTTGAAAAAAATTGTTATTGTACTGATTGCGTCTTTAGCTTTGTTAATAGGTTTGTGGGCTCAACAAGCGTTAAGATTTGATTTTACTACACTTGATGGAGAGACTCATCGTTGGAATAATTCACAAGGAGACTGGACCGTAGTTAATTACTTTGCCGAATGGTGTGCGCCATGTTTGCGAGAAATACCTGAGTTGAACCATTTCTATCAACAAAATAAAGATAAAGTAAATATTTTTGCAATCAGTTTTGACCCCTTGAACAATGAGCAACTATTGGCACTTCAACAAAAATATAATATCCAGTTTCCTGTAATAGATAGTCTTAATTCAATGCCATGGTTCCGACCACCTAACGCCTTGCCGACAACTTATATTCTTGATGCCGAAGGGAAAGTACAAAAGCAATTGAAAGGCGAACAAAGTGCGAAAG
>CAJQKX010000650.1 GCA_905479025.1 uncultured Paraglaciecola sp. | reverse complement strand
GAACCCTTCTCGACCTGCTTTATCACGCAAGTTGGGGTTTATTTCTCGAGAGATGGCAACCCGTCCGAACATCCGCCGAGCATTCCAAAATTCCCGACCAGCAGATATGCTTCTACGAGTTTCAATTTGGAAAAAATCATTATCAATACGACCGTATGGTAGGACTCGTAAACCGTCTCTAAAGATCAAAAATCCAGTTAATTCATTTGGCATTCCCATAAATCTTGCATGGTCACCGTCAGAATGGGTTGAGTTTACTCTCTGTTGTTCATAAGTCGCTAAATACAGCGATATGGATCCGAGATAGGTCGTTGGGCCCTTAGGTGGTGTGTAGTCTTTGGGGGGGTAAACAACATAGTCATCTACGACTGCTCGCCATTCACCAAAAGCCTTCACCCGCCCGCGAAAAACTCCTTTTTCGTCTATGTTCCCACTTATTACATGCTCCATCGCATCAGTAACCGATCGACTCAATACTTCTCGATTATCTTCAATTAAAGCTTTGTTTACGCCGTTAGACCACTCTTTCACCTCATAGGAAAATTGAGGGCGAATCGCGTTGTTTTCATTGGCCTGGTCGTCTACATAAGGATCTATAAATGCTGATAGGGTGGTTTTGAATGACTGCCGAATTCCCTCTACGTTTCCGTCTAATTCGATGCTGGGTAGCTGTGCGAGACGGTCATAGTTAATGTCAGAAATCAAAAGAGCTGTGCCATGCTCTTGCTCACCCGTCCATACGTCCCATGTCTCTAGATGACGTGGTTCAAAACGGGCGTTAATAATGGTATTGGCAATTGCTTCAGATGGCTTTTCTGATTTAGGGTCGTCTTTAAGAGTAAGGCGATCATAGGCCTCCCAGGCGACCTTGAGCCTCTCCGATCGCTTAGTATCATTTGTACTACCCCAAACGTTGTCTGTTAGACGATCGAATAATTCAGGCAACATTTCAAATAGCTGATCACGTTCTACGAAAGTCGAGACAGGCAATTCGATGTCGGAAAGTACCAGGAATGGATTTTCAAAGATCCTCCAGTCGATCAGAGCAGCAACAAATTTCTGATCCTTACGCTTGGATATAAGTAAGAGTAGGGGGCCTAGGTTGGCCGAAGAAAGTCTGCCGATACCTTTTTGGCCCTGCTTCGTGCGCTTAGGCAATCCATCTCTGTCTGCTATGTCGTCTTGAATTCTCTCGTATTTTGATTCGGTACCAACCACAAGCCAGCGGCTAACAAATTCCTCGTAGCTCATACCATGGCCGTCATCGAAAATGGCAGCTACAGGCTCTGGATCATCGAAAATATGCAAGGCCACAGATCGAGCATATGCGTCGTAAGCATTTTTCCAGAGCTCAGTGATTGCTGTAGGGCAGTCAGCGATTTGCTCACGTCCTAAGTGATCTAAGGTTCTGGCCTGTGTTCGAAACGAGAGCGTTTCAATCATTTGCTTTCAAAGTCCTTTTCTTAAGCAAGTATTGCAGTAATTTATGTCAGTTCGGGCGTTAACTCGCGGATCAAATGTTCTTTAATATGCTTAATTAGTACAACGCCCAAATCAACTGGAACCGCATTCCCAATCTGCCGGCCTGCTGCCGTGAGCCCCCCCATAAATATGAAGTCATCGGGGAAGGTCTGTATTCTGGCGGCCTGCCTTACTGTAATTCCATGATGTTTGGTGGGGTGTAAAAAGCGGCCTTTTGAAGGGTTTATGCAAGCAGTAGTCATGGTCGGGGCTGGTTCGCGAGGATCAATTCGGCCATAAACGTCTTTGTGACCATCATGATTTTTGTGGCAAGAGAGTATTCGACCAGAGTCTTTCCTGCTCCCGCCATTGGGTGGTGTTTTTTTGAATACTTCTACTAATTCAGGCCCATGGTTCATATGCATTTTGTTTTCATCGCTGGTTGGCCCTTGACGAAAGACATCTGCGCACCTTACCCAAGGCTTTAGGCCATGTTCTTTTTTGTCCGGAGAGCGGTGAGTTACTTCAGGAGGCCAAACAAACGAATGGCTATCTAGGTCTTCTCTCAAACCTAGGATGAACACTCGTTTGCGTCTTTGGGGTACCCCAAAATCTCTAGCGTCGAGTACGATTGGCTTAAGCACGTTGTAGCCTGCTTTTTTTCCTTCAGCATAAAACTTATCAATGTATGAACTATGACGCTCCCAAAGGATGCCTGGCACATTTTCCATTAAAAAAACTCGCGGCTGAAGGGCTTTCACGAAATCAAAGTATGCAAGGATCAATTCGTTGCGAGGATCTTCTACCCCAGAATCCAAAATTCTGTGTGTCGAGAATCCTTGGCAAGGTGGGCCACCCAAAAGCAGGTCGCAGGTGGTTTGACCCAGACATTGACGACGGATATCGGCAGGGTTGTAACTTAAGATACTCTTGTCGAAGACTTGGACGTGCTCTCCTCCAGGGCGGTTAAGAATATTTTTTTTATATGTAGTGATAGCATGCTGGTCGTTTTCGATAGCAAAGTTGATGCTAAATCCAGCTGAAATAGCTGCCAGCGAAAAGCCTCCAGCTCCTGCAAACAAATCTACTGCTACAGGCCGCTTTTGATTTCTCATATAGGATTGAGGGGTTATGCTCAGATCATTCATATGGCTACGCTTGGACTGTCATATGTAGTCAATACCTTCCTTGCTTTAAAGTTTTGGCACTCTTTCTGTTCGCTAAGTCATAGAGCGTTGAGGTGGTTATATCAAGTTTGAATTAGGCGATTTTGGTTTTTTTGACTAGGCGTGCTTTAAAAGGACTAGACTCCTCAGAGAAGGCGGCTGATATTGCGTGTACATTGGCGATTAGTTGTTTTGACCGTTAGGGCAAAACCTCTACTTGCTGGGCTGGGTGCAGCCGAGATCTCTCATATTCGTTTGAGGTGCCAGAGTGGGGGGGATAGAAATGAAATAATTCAGATTCTACGGCAGGGCAAAGGGCTCATGCTAGTAACTGTATTTGCTCGGCGCGACAGCCTACCTCCGCCCAAGCCACCCCATAACCTCAGCCCGATCCCCTCGAAACAGAACCCTTTCCTGCTTCTTACCCAGCTGATAACTATACATAGGATCATAGTAATCCACCGTCAGCGCATTCAGC
>CAJQKX010000649.1 GCA_905479025.1 uncultured Paraglaciecola sp. | reverse complement strand
AAGTCGCACTCTCAGTCTAAGGGTAAAACTATTATCTTCGGCACGATTTACCGCTAAAAATCCAGTAACCTTAGTTTTGCCATTTGGGTTAGTGGGTAGCTTGGCATGCACGAAGGTCGTCATGGGCGTAGTCGTTTTTTTAAGTCGCTCATCAGACAGCAATTTTGTATGTAGCACAGCGTAAACCGGTAATGGCTTTTGTGCACAAATAGTGACAACAACAATGGCTTTGCGATCATCAAATAAAATTGAGCTATCGAGTTGATTGGCAAGTTGCTGTTCAATAAGTGACTGACAAGTTAATCCAAAGACTGATTGTGACAACAGTATTAGCATGGTGCTTAACACATATTTGAACATGGTATTTTCACTTTTATAAATTGGTAATTTTGATTAAGCAGTCAAAGGGTTACTAAAGTAATTACCTTTCGGTATGTTGACACACGACCCATCCGAAAAATATTATCTGAGCAAAACACAGTGAGCTTTTATCTTAACTCGGTTCCTGTTTAGTCATCACCTTCGGTTCTATTTCAGAATATCTGAACTAACACTCTCTGCCAATTCATTCACATCGGCAATATTTGTATAAGCTTGACGATTAACCAACATAGTTGTAGCCATTTTAAGGGCTTGGGTTTCTAATTTTGCTCTGAGACATTGATCCTCAAATTGCATAAAATCAGCCACTTTAGCCACACCTAAAATTCTGCGTATCATCTTACATGCTGCAAAACCCAAGGTATCGCTTAACACTTGTTCTATGAATACATGTCTAAACGTTTGATGACTACACCCTGTCAGATCCTTCCCCATAAACGCAACGTTTGCAGACTGCTCATGTTCTGACCACAAAGATAAAAACTTAGCTTCAAATTTAGACCAAAGGTCGTCAATCGTTTGCAACAACCATTGACTGTAATGGACAGATCCGGCTAATGGCTGGTGTGCATGCGAAAAATAGTTTAAGTATAAATTAGCAATGAGTGCGCCAATGTCGAATCCCATAGGGCCTGCAAAAGAAAACTCAGGATCAATTACAAAGGTTTGTCGTGGGTTTACCATGACTGAACTGGTGTGTAAGTCTCCATGTAATAAGGCTTCAGGCTTATTCATGAACACATACTTCATTTGTGCAACATGTGCTCTAACATTAGGTTCTTTTTGAACTGAATCGATAACTGACTGCGTTAGCGCAGGGTTGTAATCATTCATTTCATGATGCTCAAAAGGATACGTAAAGACAAAATCCTCAGTAATTTTGCACATATCCTGATTGCCACTTTTATTGACCATCACTTTTTTTTCTGCAGATGGCAAAGCAAAATCAGAGGAATAAAATAAGGTTTCTGCCAGAAAAGTAGATAAATCTTCTGCCAATCTGGGCAAATATCGACATTGTATAAGCTCGGTTCGCAAAATAGCGTGTTGATTTAGGTTTTGCATGATAAGCACTGACAAAGATTCAGATTGGTAGTAAACATCTGGCACCATCTCAGGGCAAACGCTAGATTGATAACTTAATGCATTAATCTCAGCAGTCATCCGTTGACGGGTCAATGGCCAGTCCTCACCTAATACTTTAATGTAAGGAGGGGCCTGCTTAACAAAAACTGATTGATTAGAGTCTAATGTGTTGGTAACTATGAAAGCGTAATTCATATTGCCATCGTTAATCTCCTGAACTTCTAAGTTATCAAAAGACGAAAACCTAAGGGGGGATCCTGGTAGCGATTGTAAGTAGCCAATAATATTGGTTTGATTTAGTAGATAGAATTCCATTGCACTCTTATACATTTAATTATATTCGACATTAGATCAATACATAACGTGGCATATTGACCTTACATATTCGACTTAATCAGGCAGATGCAATTGCAAATATCGCAGCATATTTCCACCCATCACTTGCTTTATTTGAAATTCGCTAAGCCCAACATCTAAAAAGGCTTGCGTTAAATAAACCAACTCTGATGTATCAAAAGGCACACTAACCGCGCCGTCATAATCAGAACCGAGGGCAATATGTTCAATTCCGACTAATTCAATACCATATTTAACCGCTTTAGCAATCTCGCTCGCATTAGGCGAGCATATAGCACCGTCCCAATAGCCCACTGCAATTAGACCGCCTTTAGCGGCAATCTGTTGCATTAAATCATCCGAGATATTCCGCGGTGATGGGCAATGTCCGTAAAAACCCGTATGGCTGACCAATAAGGGTTGGCGGCTAGTAGCCAATACGTCTTGGACCACTTGTTCAGAAGAATGGGACACATCCAGTATTATGTCCAAAGATTGCATTTGTTGCAGCGCTTCTTGTCCAAATGCTGTTAATCCTTCGCCACTTTCGCCGTGCAGTGAGCCACCTAATTTATTATCAAAAAAGTGCTGTAAACTCATCATTCGAAACCCACTGTCGAATAAGCGTTGAATATTGTTCAAATCACCGTCTAATGCATGGGAGCCTTCAGTGCCTAACAACAAACCTAATAGTTTTGGGTTGATTTCTCGCTGCAATAAAAATTGTGAGAGATCAGTTTTTGAAGTAATAAGTGAAACTTGCTGAGGAAACTCATCAACCAACTCCAGTGCTTTACTTGCTTGAAACAATGCCCTCTCAGCCAAGCTATTCCAAGTATTTGTAGGCCAAAGACTCACTAATCCCAGTTTCGTAATATTGTCACTGGCATCACTACTATTGCCTTCGTAGTTAAGACCGTCTGGAGACTTAGTCACTGTAGTCAACATTTGTAAAGCGACATTGCCTTGTTGCAATCTAGGAATATCCACATGACCATAATCATGTTTATCCATCAAATCTCTTTTCCACAATAAAGTATCACTGTGCCAATCACCAATAAACAACTGTTCATGTAAGGTTCTCGCTTGCTCTGATATCGCAGGCACAATCGAATCATGTAAAAGATTCGTTTGTTTATCTAATTGGGCAGGAAAAAACACAAAAAAACCAATAGCAGCGCAAGTGGTTACAACAGCGATGATTTTAAAAATGGTTGTTTTAGCAGGCATAGTTGTTAAATAAATGGTTGAGTAAGGTGAAACTGTAATATCGTGTTTTGCTATATAAATGTCAAATCTAAACGTTAATGCTTATCCTTTCACCCTTGCCACTAAAAAATCTACCGCAGCTTTGACTTTAGGCACCAAATATCGTTGTTTTTGGTACAACAGATAAACTGCCATATCGCGACTTTGCGTAATTTGAACTGGTGTTAGAGCCATCAGTACAAATTACGC
>CAJQKX010000648.1 GCA_905479025.1 uncultured Paraglaciecola sp. | reverse complement strand
TACCAGAGCGACCGCTTCTTGTTTAAATTCTGCGGGATAATGTTTATTTGTTCGTTTAGTCATATTCACCTCAATTAACAGGATTATAATCCTTTATTGAAGTGTCCGGTTAATTCAACCACAACAAGTGGAAAGAGGAAAGTGAGGAAAAAATGGACGAGTATCTGAAGGAAGCGAAAAAAATCCGTGATGCCTTTCTCCATTCCTTTAACTACTTTAAGTCACAACTTAAATAAACGATGGGCAGCCGTGGAAACTTCTCACTCGGCTGCAACTAGCATGATTTTGTGGTATGAACACTTCAAGCTGCAAATACTGCTAGTGCGAAAGTGTCAGAAAAACCAACCTTAAGCCGCCGTGTGCAAAGGTCTTAAGTTTGTTCAATAAAGAACTTAGTGGTTGCTGTTCATCACAATACTCGTTAAGACACCTCCAACATTGAAAGCTATAATGAGTAGAGTCGAACGTTAATCTTGGCTGAGATCTTTGTGCCATTTGCAGACCTAAACTGTAAAATTAATTCAGGATGAAAGACCTAAAAAGTGGGTTCTGTCATTGCCAAAAGTATCCGATAACCGACTCTTAAAATGAATATCTGCGCAATTCGTATCAAGGCTTAAACTAGCTGACATATAAATTTTAAGTTGACCCTGCCCCCCGATTTAATATTTTATCTCTATAAAAGCTCTCAAAAACACGCTGGGTCAGGCTCTACCATTAGGTTTTAACATACACTCTGATATCAAAATCAGTGGTAAACTGTTGTAAGTTATCCACCAACATCTGCTTTTTCTCTGCAGTAGCCGACCAATAATAAGGTGTCATCATCAACAGGTTTTCCCTTTGCTCGGGTTCAGTAAGTTGCATAACAAAGTTAATATTTAACTGTTGTGATAATTCAAACTCTTGAGGCGTGACTTGTTCTGCTTTGTGCTCAGTCGGTTTGTCGTATAAGGCCTGTTTAAACTCAAATAAATGATTCGCTGCTGGGTTAACGGTTATCCATATTCCGCTGGACTTTAATACTCGATGAATTTCAAGTTCGCTGCTGGGCGCGAAAATTTGTAAAACTGCATCTTGACTGTTGTTTTCTAACGGCAGTTGAAACGTGCTGGCTACAGCATAGTGATTATTTGAATATTTTTTCGCGGCTTTTTGTACTGCGAACTTAGAAATATCCAAGCCACTAAACTCAATCTGAAGGTCAGTTTGGTTGCAATATTGACTCACTTGAGCCATGTAATAACCTTCACCACAACCCGCATCGAAGAAACTCACTGCAGACTCGTGTGTAATTGTTGCAAGGTGCTGATTAAAGATGTAGGAAATAGCATCCGCCAGGGGTTGATAAAACCCTAACGCCAAAAAGGCACGGCGCCCATTAACCATTTGTTTATTGTCACCAGGCTGTTTGCTATTTTTATGTTGGACTAATAGCAAATTCACATATCCCTCTTTAGCCACATCATAACTATGGCCATTGGAACAAGCCCAGATATGATTATTTAGTGACAGCACATTTGAACAAGAGGGGCATATCCATGATGGCATAAGACTATTATCAACCTTGTTGGTTACGTTAGTAGTTAGCTACAAATTATAACACCATCAAAGACTTGTTGGCTTTTTTGTTAGCTTCTTTGTTATTTAATATGGCTGGCTATCTTGTAAAGATATATTCATCACAGACACAACACCGTTACAAACTCAGGAAGCCAATAATACTGTCGAATAATGGTCTGGCAGCTAGTTTGAAGGCTTTATCGACGTCTTTCTAAACCATTAACATTTCGGTGAGGGCTCTTAATCCTTTACTTTGTTATTGATTTTCCATGCTAAAAAAGACTCAGCGTTATCTTGTTGTTTAATACCCAAAGGTAAAAGTACGCCTTTATCAAGATAACCTTGGATCCGCTCTTTTGGTATATTACCAATGCCTATGCCTGCTAATATTGCATGTGTTTTTTGATCCATATTTTGTACATAGAGCATTTGGCCATCACAACAACAAACCAGAAAGCGAATAGGCGATTGCGAATCATCAGCTACATTATTAGTACTTGCTGGATGTAAAGCCTCTTTCTCTTTTTGGCTTAACCATAATTGATAATGCATCTCAGGTGTTACTAACAAACGTAACCGGTTAAGCGCTCGTTGTTTTTTACCTTGCATAAACCAAAAAAGAGCGATTAACACTCGGTGAGGTTTCATAAAAAACAAACGAATCACTTGGCTCGTAAAACTCATACCACTCCTACAAAATGTTGTTGCCAAAAACGCTTTTGTTCTTGATGACTGTTTAACTGGTGAAAGTTAGTAACACTTCCCTGATATAAAGCCTGTAAAGCATCAGGGGGGTCAATTAACCTAGATATTTCATCAATCCACAGCTCAACACTATTATTAAGGCTTAAGCCGTTAGTACCATGTTGTATATATTGTGCGTAATTCCATGAATCACTGTACACACCTGCACAACCAACCAAACTTGTTTCTAAAATTTTATTAATAGAACGTGAGTTATTAATAGGCGTATCAACAATAGGATAAAGCGCTAAGTGATAACATTGCTCAGCAATAGTAAAACGCTTAAAGTACTTTTTATACTTAGCCCAACGCATCACTTTTTTACGGTTCACCCTTGGGTGATGGTCTAACTCGCCCATTAAGAGCTGGTTAGAATAATAACTAAAAGAAAGCTGCTCATATTTAGCTAATAAACGCTCAACAATGGCATAACAAAATTCAAAACCAGCTAAATGGCTATTCATTCTTAAATGTACTAGTTTTATTTCAGCATTACTTTCATTAACGTTAAAGTGAGCGCCGCTAGGAGGTACTGCATGCCAAAGAGGGTGCAAACAAGCTATTGCTTTATTATTTGGTGAGTGGGGAATTAAATTATTATTAGACACCACTACCAACGAGGCTTTATTAATTAATTAATTGATTAGCCATACCGCAAGCAAAGTTATTCAACCTGTTTTTATACTCTTCGGGTAAACTAGTATCGTATTTTGCTTGCCAAATGTTGTCGTCAATTAAATAAATAAGCTCTAAGGCTTTATTACTAATAATTGACCGCAATAACTTTTCTTTATCACGCCGGATCACCAACACCTCATTACCACACTGAAAGGTATTGTCACCTAAACGTTTAATCGGTTTAGTGTTATTAATATCTTGCCACGGATAGTTTGAAATAAGCGGGTTACAACTGTTCAAGAAATACAAATCGGTAGTGGGAATGGGTGACCAAAACATAATATGGGTACAACTCTTTTTTTAAAAAATCATGTAAAATAAGCAACAATATAAACGCAATACGTCTGGTTTAAGACACCTTATTAGCTTTCTTCATTATACAATTTATGCAACTTAATAATCATTGGCCCATTTGGTCGGCATTTATTAGCTTCATTAATGAAACGACAAGCCAGTATAAGTTCCCCTTGGTTATAATAATAAATAGCCATTTCACGGTAAAAATCAGCATACTTTTGTTTAGGGAACGAGATCTTTTTCAAAGCTATTTCAGCACCATCTAGCAATAATTTATCATTCGTATCAAATGCATTTTTAGAAGCATAAAAAGCAAACTTACGCGTTAAACGCGTTAATCCTAAATGATGAAATAACTTGGTTGCTATGCTGTATATTAAATACAACCATGAATGTTTAATCATTACTCTTTGATCAAGTTTATTTTGAACAACTTTACGGTATAAGACTTTTCTTAAATCAATAACTTGTGGTAATTGGATATTTAAGAATAATTTGTAAAATAAATCAGCATCGCTACCTTTGGCTTTTGCAGCCCAACCCATGACTTTATCAAATCTACTTTTAATAAAAGTTTCACTCTGAGCAATAATAGGAGCTAATGAACAAGCTTGAATAAACTGATCAAATCTCAAATAATAGTCTTTCAATAAATCAGGAGAAAACTCGATCACATCATAATCGTTCCCCAGCTTATCTATTTCTTCAGATTTATAGTACCCAGGTCTATTATTTTTAATCTTTGATTTATTAGCCCTACCTCTACCTAGTAAAGAGATATACTCCATCTCACTTCTATACATACGGTGAATAACAAAATAATCATGTGTTAAACACTGTGCATTCGATAATCCACACAATTTTGAATCACCAAAATCAAAACTATCTCCATTACCACGGGTATAAACAAGATCTTTACCTGTTACATTATGTAATCGTACTTTTTCCCAAGGGCCATTAAGTTGAAAATGGCTCTTCATCACAGTGAACAAACCAATTAAAATTGATCACTTGAGGATAATTAAATAACCGTATAGCCTCTTTAATAGATGTTTTAAAATCAGCGGGGGTCCAAAATTCATCGAT
>CAJQKX010000647.1 GCA_905479025.1 uncultured Paraglaciecola sp. | reverse complement strand
TACGCCATTCTTCAAAGGATACCGTCCACAGTTTTACTTCCGTACAACTGACGTAACAGGTGCTGTAGAGCTTCCTGAAGGCGTAGAAATGGTTATGCCTGGTGACAACTTGAAATTCGTAGTTGATTTGATTCACCCCATCGCGATGGACGAAGGTTTACGCTTCGCAATCCGTGAAGGTGGCCGTACTGTAGGTGCTGGTGTGGTGTCTAAAATCATATAAGTAACCCGTTTACTTATGCAAAAAAGGTCACTTAGGTGGCCTTTTTTATTAGCTGTAGAAAATTATGGCTTCAACATTAAAAACAGTAGACATAAACTAATACCAATCACCATAAGTAATTGCCCACTCAGAAAGCACCAGCCGATTGTATAATAAATAGATAACTGCAAAAGCTTCTTAACCACATTTATCTGTGGTTCTTTCTGTTTACCGTTTCAACGTCTCAGGCCCCATTGATTTGTGTCTAACCAAACCTGATAGAGAGCCATGTGCCACAACCGGTCCTTTGCCATTTATACATTGACCGGCATCAGTAGCAAAAATTGGAACGACACGGTTTACTATTGTAAATAATAAACTTGCTCAAAAAGGAACATTACACAAATGTTATTTTGGTAATGCCATCACTAGTTGAATGTAGCGGTTCGTTGCTGAAGATGTTCTGATGCTACTGAGGTCTGTTCATCGGCTACGACCACGCAGATTTGGACGGACCATTAGGCTGTGGGTATATAAGAAAAAGGATGCTTTAATGGGTCTAAACAGAGAAGTTGATGCGTATTACCGACATTCAGCTCCAATCCCTAGCAAATCATTTATTAATCACAGAAACACCTAATCGAACTTTAAGGGTCGATAGATCACAGTATATAAGCCGATAGCTTACAGATTTTGCAATTTCATTGTGAAAAATGGCTGCTAATAGTTTCTCATAACCAAGGCTTTCCCTTTGCTACAAGCTAAAATCATCGAACAAAAAGAAATAATTGACGTTGTTCAGGTTGTAATTTTGTGTGTTTAGGGATAGTTGCCGAGCTGGTCGATAAGCCCAAGCTATTAGAGAGAATATACGCCACAATGCCAATTCTAGAACGCACGATACAGTAGTCACCTATGGCCAGAGCATTAAAGCCATGAACACTAATAGAATTGGCTTTACTCAAAATTCTATTTATTTGTCACTGACCTTCTTTGAAGGTAAAGATGTTTATGCACTGCTTGGTGAAGGGACTGCGCAACATTTGAATGATGATGTCCGTTACTTATCGTCTATTAATCGACTGTTCATCATAATTCAGAATTTAAAACAAGCGCTTGCGCTGTTGTGCAAACCAGCTTTGAATATTGCTCGCTAACCTGCTTGCATGATATAATTTAGAACTGCTAACTTTTCGCATTTCGTAAACCTAATATTCATAAATCCACATTTTCTAAATCACAGGCCGACAGAAAACACTATGCAATTCTACTCCCGTAAATGGATCAAACCTGAGGACTTAAACCCAAACGGCAGCTTATTCGGCGGCAAACTGCTTAGCTGGATCGACGAAGAAGCCGCCATTTTTGCCATGTGCCAGCTGGGGAAAGATAAACACCTCGTTACGAAATTCATGTCTGAAATTAATTTTGTAAGCTCTGCTAAACAGGGCGATGTTATTGAAATGGGTGTTGAATTAGTGTCCTTAGGACGCAGCTCAATTACCTTATGTGCCAAAGTACGAAACAAGCTCAATAAGGCCACTATTATCTCTATTGATAGTATGGTTTTTGTCAGCCTCGGTGCTGACGGCAAACCAAACCCGCATGGCGTAACTCGTATTGAGGAACTAGATCCTTAAGCAATCGTGGGAGAAAAATAGAACTTTTTTTGACCGACCGAGACTTAAAATCTGATTAAAAAAAGACCAGTGTTGGAACTCTGTAGAATGTTTATAGGTAAGATAAGACGTCATTTTTCATTAGATGAAAATATATGATGCCTCATCTTTTCCATATTTACGTCTTTTTTATATTCTTGAAGGAGTGGAAGTCGGTTATTTATCGTCTATTAATCAACTGTTTTCACGTAATTCAGAATTCAAAACAAGCCTCTCCCACTGTTGTGCAAACCAGTTTTGTATATTGCTTTTGTTTATGATGATGAACTTCTTTTATTCAAGCAGACTTATCTGAGGCGGTGCTCGATTTTCGCCGTTAGATACCTGCTTCCAGCGTATAAGAGGTATTTAACCGATTGAAAAGCTAATTGCGCCACCGTCTGCAATTCGCTCTAAGCCGACTGACAGGATAGAGCGGTCTCCATCAGCTCAAACCGTAAGTCGGAGATTTAATACCAGACTTGAGAGTGTTAACACCTAGTGACTTTGTCGTATCTTAATTACCAAGCGTTCTTAAGATGTAGATTATTGTATTAATATTCAGTTAGATTTTTACCATTGTGCAAGAGGTTCTGCATCCAACTCATAAAATCGGATCCAGTCGTATTGCGTATACATAGGGTAAACATTGCGTTTTTTGTTACCACCAAAATCATTTTGAATTTCATCCTTCGGTATCCAAAAATTAATCATTAATTGACTGAGATTATTAGGGATAGGGGTGGGGTGAATCTGAGGGGGGACGCAGTTAGGTTCACAATTCAACGCTTCCTGTTTAAGGGATTTTGTTAATACACCATCGACATACCAGTTGATTTCTGTGGGTATCCATTCGATTGCATAAACTCGCCACTCATCAACGGGGGCAATATTAATTTTATCCTCCCACGCGCCCCATTTTCGTGTCGCCCACCATTGCCACGTATTCCTTCCATATATTAAATTGGCTTGAAATTTGTCAGGTCTCCCTCCCTCCAACTCCACATCGATTTCTTCCCATTCACGGGGCTCACCTTCATTGGTATAGGTGAACAGAGACGATATATAACCGGATGCGACAGTCCTAGCAGGGGCTTTCATGCGGGTTTCATAGCGGCCATATCTTATTTTTTTGCTTTCAGTCGTCCTTAGCTCCCCACAAGAAAACTCATAGGCTGATTTTTGCATCTGATGATCATTAGACCATCCTGGTGCTATTGGCTCTTTTCGAATAATTAAATTGAGCAGTCCATTGTCAACTTTTACTCCTTGTGGTTGAAAACGACAGGCTGCTTCACCGCCTACAGCCCCGTCGCCTATTTCCCACATCTGTGTATCGAAGACGTTAAAACGTTCATCTAAAACCAGAGTGAAATCGCTGTAATTACCAGTATAACCTGCATAGGCTGTAGGTAAATTATGCATACTTTTGAGATCTTGAGCTAGAGCATCACCGACACCACTGCTTAGTATCATCATAACGATAACTAGGTTTATTCTTTGTCTAACAGATGTCACATTTGACCTCATTGAGTAACTTGGGCATTTGGCTAGCCTGCTTAGGTAATATTATTAATTAAGAATAAAGATTATATCTGCCAACCATGTACAAATAATAGTTATTTTTCAATGTCTTGTGGTGAAATAAAGAGCATGTTACTGGAATAAAAATTCAGCGAACATCATTATCCAAGACAGAGGCTTATCGATATTGTGTGTATATTCAGGTAACCATAAGGTGTTGAAACAGAAAAAACGTGTCTCTGCATTTATTTGAGAAATCGATATGTTCAACCAGTATATCCAACACCAATGCTCAATATTCGAGCTGGACTGTTAAGCAGACTGAAACCATGTTCCGTACACAATATTGCCTTCCTTGGCGGGTATTAGAATAGCCGAGTATATCTAGCCTGTATTCCTCATTCCGACAGCTATCCCTGCAATAGTGACCATCATGGCGCGTTCTAGTGTTGCATCGTGCTCATTATCATCTAGCTGCCTTATTCTTTTAAGCAATTCGATTTGCAGGTAGTGCAGTGGTTGAAGGTAACTTGCCCTTATATTCATTGATGTTGTGCCTTTTGGATCGCTTTCCATTACTGTTTTTTGGTTAAGTAATGTGAGCAACAAATCTATGCTTTGTTGTAGTTCCGTGCGCAATGCATCACCGAAGTGCCTAAGCTGTTCAGGTACTAAGCTTTGGTCATATTCTTGGCTTATTTTTGGGTCGGCCTTGGCGAAAACCATGTCTAACATAGATAAGCGTGAATAGAAAAATGGCCAATTAGCTAACATGTCTTGAATGGTGTCTTCTTTGCCTGCGTCCAACGAGCTTTGTACTGCCTTCATTACACCTAACCAAGAAGGTAACACCATGCGAGTTTGTGCCCATGCAAAAATCCATGGAATAGCACGTAAACTTTCAATGCCCCCTGTGGGTTTGCGTTTAGCGGGGCGACTGCCTAATGGTAGTTTACCGAGTTCTTGTTCTGGCGTGGCTACGCGGAAGTAAGGTACAAAGTTTTCATCATGTCTGACGATTTGGCGATAGTTGTCTCGTCCGTCTGCCGCCATTTTTATCATTGCTTCGCGCCATGCTTGTTTGGGTGCCGGTGGGGGTAAAATTAATGCTTCAAGTATTGCACTGGCGTACATCGCTAAGCTGCGCTGCGCTAAAATAGGCATACCAAATTTATAACGGATGGTTTCGCCTTGTTCGGTGACTCTGAAACCACCGGTTAACGAACCCGGTGGTTGTGACAGTATCGCTGCGTGAGCGGGTAAACCGCCGCGGCCAATGGTGCCACCACGTCCGTGAAATAAAGTGAGTCCAATATCGTTTTCTTTGGCCAAGGCGACTAAGGCTTCTTGAGATTCATACTGCGCCCAACCAGCGGCCATGGCACCTGCGTCCTTCGCTGAGTCTGAATATCCAATCATCACATGTTGATGGCCTTGGATATAACCGCGATACCAATCAATAGAAAACAGTTTTTCAGTCACACTTGCCGCTGCGTTTAAATCGTCTAATGTCTCAAACAGAGGTGCCACTGGCATCGGCCAAGTGACGCCCAGTTCTTTAAGTAATAAATTCACACTTAATACGTCTGAAGGGAGGCTAGCCATGGAGATGATATAGATACCAAATCCGTCTTTGCCGTTTTGAGCAATTACTTTACAGGTGTCTAAAACTTCCTGTACATCTTGACTGGGCTGCCATGCTGGCGGAAACAATGGACGTTTTGAGCCTAACTCTTTAAGTAAAAAAGCTTGTTTGTCATCTTCACTCCAATGCCCATAATCACCTAATCCTAAGTAACGGGTCAGTTCAGAAAATACATCTGCATGTCGTTCTGAGTCTTGACGTACATCTAATTTAAGTAAGTGCACACCAAAGCAGTGGACTCTGCGGATCGTGTTTTGAAGATGTCCTTTGGCGATAACAGACATGCCGCATGATTGTAATGAGTGGTAACACGTCATCAAAGGATCAAGTAATTGTTCTTTATCGTCTACCCAATCGGTCATATCTACAGGTACACCTTTGAGCTTTTCGACGATACCTTTTTGGGTTTTAACTAATTTATCTAAAAGAGGTCTTAGAACAGCACGATAGGGCTCTAGTACATCGCCTACTTGCTGTCTAAGAGTATCGTCGCAATCGCTCATGGATAATTCGGTTTGCAAAATATCAATATCTTTTGCAAATAATTTTGCTGCGCGTTTACGTGCTAATAGCAATACTTGTTCTGTTACCTTTGAGGTAACAAAAGGATTGCCGTCTCTATCGCCGCCCATCCATGAACCAAATTTCACAGGTGAGACATCTAAAGGGATAGACAAACCAAATTTGTCTACGAAACGTTTATCTAATTCACGAATAAACTCAGGGACGGCTTCCCACAGTGAGTTTTCAATGACAGAAAATCCCCAACGGGCTTCGTCAACCGGGGTAGGGCGTATAGTACGAATTTCTTCGGTGTGCCATGCTTGACTGATGATTTCAGCAATACGAGTTTCAATTTTGTCTCGATCTGATTCATTAATGTCCGAGGCATGTGCTTTGCTCAGGCATTTAGCAAGCTCGCTGTGTTTATGAATAAGTGTTCTACGTGTCACTTCTGTTGGGTGAGCGGTTAAGACCAGTTCAATATTAAGGTGCTCTAAAGCCTTTTCAAACGTGTCTGCTTTTATACCCGCTTCATCCAAATGATTAAATAATGTATCGATAGGATCGTCTTGATCGTTATTGCTATTAAATTCCTGCTCGGCAATATTGGCCAAATTTAGAAATTGTGAGAACGCTCTACCTACAGTGAGTAATTCATCGTTTTTTAATTCAGAAAAAAGTAACTTTACGCGCTTTGCGCAATCTTCGTCACCTTGATGTGCCTTTCGCCCATCTTTTCTGACTGCTTCAATTCTCTGTAACCATTGTTCGCCCAACTGATCTCGTATGGTGTCACCTAATACGGCTCCCAAATTACGTACCGTCCCTGTTAACTGGGAATCCAAAACTTGTGACATATACGCTCTCCAAAATTAGTAAAAATCTAAATGTACGATACTTTTATGTAAACTATTTGTCTAAGTAATAAGAGCTATTAATCATTCCTAAATGTGTTTTTTGGCAACGTTTATCTATATAATGCGCACTTTTAAAGCAATAGTGCCTAGAACCTTTTTTTAAATATAAAAGAAGGAGGCAAGTTAGGAGCCAAAGTGTCAGATAAATTTTCCAGCATAGAAACACAAGCAAGTTACGGTATTGGTCTACAAATGGGCGAGCAATTACGCGCCAACCCATTTGAGGGATTGGACG
>CAJQKX010000646.1 GCA_905479025.1 uncultured Paraglaciecola sp. | reverse complement strand
TCAAATTTATCTAAATCTGTGGACAGCCCAGACCAGTCTAATACCATTGTCATGCCCTCAATACCAATGTTGGTAGTAACATTTGGCGTTCCACAAAACATTGCCTCAGCTAACTTACCTTTTATACCTGCCCCAAAACGTAACGGGGCTAAACATACCCTTGCTTGTTGCATTTTGTGCTTGGCATCCTCAGCCCAGCCTTTAACTAAAAAACCTTCCTTGAGATTATGCAATTGGGTGGCTTTTGGCGGTGGATAGGCTCCGTAAATATGTAACTCGACTTTGGGTAATTTTTTACGGATCAACGGCCATATAATTTGATTTAAAAACAGTGTCGCGTCCCAGTTAGGCTCATGGCGAAAGTTACCAATACTGATGAAATGTTGCCTGTCTGAGTAGTTTTTTTCTGCGTATGTAAAGTGCCGTAAGTCCAGCATAAATGGACAGTGATGTAGAATATTTTCAGGTATGGAAAAATGATTTTTGAGCAAACTTAATTCATAATCAGATATAATTAAACTCAAATCACAGCGAAAAATCGCTGCGATTTCACGTTTTGCAATATCATTATTCAAATCAAGATTTGTTAAGTGTCTGTTTTGTTTTAATGCTTGATGCCTAGCATGGCGCAGTGAGTGCAAATCTTCAGTGTCTAAAATGCGCAGTGCATCAGGACAATATTTTGCCACCCGCCAGCCAAATTGCTCCTCAAGCATAAAGCGGTCGAATAACACCATGTTGGGATTGAGTTCACTGATGAAGTCATCAAAGCTGCTGCAATTAAGTGCCACGGTTTTTTCGTCGATACCCAACTCAGTTAAGTCTACCTTGTGTTCGCCTTGCTGGGCAGGGCTAGCAAAAGTAATCTGCCAACCTTGGTGGTTAAAGAAGGTCAGTAAACTTAGCATATGGCTGCCAGCAGCTGATGAATTAGGCTCAGGCCATACGTAACCAAGCACTAGTAATTTTTTAATACTTTTAATATTCACAAGCTAAAACTCATTGTTTGGCAACCTTTACACAATTTCTTCCCGCTTTTTTTGCGGCATACAGGGCAATGTCAGCTTGTTTCATTATGATTTCAAAATCAGAATGTTCTTTTGTTCGCTGTGCAACACCCAAGCTGGTGGTGACTGTAACTACTTTTTCTTTAGATACTTTTTTAGCTGGAAATTTATTTGGTAAATGTTTTGGGGTTTAGGTGGGCGAGGGTTGGCTCCAACAGTAATATTGTAATCAGCGATGGTTTTGCGCACTAATTCCACAAAAGGCATCACCTCTTTAGATATTTTACGGTGAAGAATTATAATAAATTTTTCACCGTGAAATCGAAGTTTTTTTCCTCCTTCTGTTACTTTATCTAATTTACTGGCTACTAATTTTAAGACTTCATCGCCTACATGATGGCTGTAAGTATCGTTAACCTTTTTGAAATGGTCAATATCATACATCACCACAGTGTATTTTCGCCCAAGGGTTTGCACATACTGCATCAATGTTCGCCTAGAGGTAATACCTGTTAGTTCATCCTTAAAGACCATAGTAAATCTATCTTTGAGTACTGAATAACAAAACAAGCCTGCAAAACTCACTATTGTGTTCAAGCCAAAATTGACATTGCTATAGATATGCATAAATGCACTTAATGCCAAAGCAAAATACAATGCGTTATGGGTGTTATCTATTTTTAACCATAACCTAATCATGCCAAGCATTAACCCAACTATTAGCAGTAAACTATTAAAGGGTGTAACGAAGGAACGTATATCAGGAAATAGTCGGAATAATTGGCTGTCTATAGAGGTTAACCACGTGTGGCTGACGAACTGTAATGATGGAATGGATAACCAACTCAATACAAATAACACCAATAAAACAACTAAACTGAAACATAAGTTATGGGCAGAAAATCCTTTATCTTTGCTATATAACAAAAATACAAAACCAAATAAGGTACCGCTGTATGTCACTTCCAGCAATTCTGGTGATAATGTTAATTCTTTGTTGGCGACGACAGTAAAAAGTAGTAAACAAGCATATACCAGTCGGCTGCGTCCAAATTGCCATGCAATCATCGCCGCAATGACCGAGATGGCATAACTCATCCACCAAAGGTTTACTAACAAGTTTACCATCAATTCAGTGTTGAAAAAATAAATGAAGCACTAAAGATAAGTAATGAAGGAAAGAATAACCAACAAAAATAAGTCAATCTAGACAATAAGGGTGACGATTTAGTAGTCAATGATAACACCTGCTTCAATTAAAAATGAATAAACAAACGACGATATTATAAGTGAAAATATCCAGTGACTGAAAGCTTTGTGATAAAGAATTATAAACATTAATACTTAAACCAGAAAATACCGTTCATCAATGACATGTTTTTTCCAACGGGAGCAACGTACTTATGGCAGAGTCATCGTTCTACTGATGTTCTAGCAGGCATTTTTTAAAGCTTCTATGGCTTTTATGATTTTTGTTTATGCTGTTCTTTGCTTGGTTTTTTGATTCTAGTAAGCAAACAGGTAATACCTGAACGGTCATGAAATACGGAATGTTGTCTTTGATTAGAGGTAAACTAACACTAATGACCCCAGTAATATTTTAGATGTTCATTGTACAACTATTAAGAACTAAATAACGTTACTTTAAACCTGCTCTTTCAACTCATCGACCCATAAAGCGGTTGCACCGCAAACTGCTACTGGGATCACTAAAAAATTAACAATGGGGATCAGCGAAAATATACTGACAATGATCCCAAAACTAAAACTTTGAGAGCGGTTGTTTTGTAATACCCGTTTCATATCTTTAAACGACACTTTGTGATTATCAAAGGCATAATCACAATACTGAACGGCCATCATCCAAGCAGAGAACAAAAACCATATTACTTGTCCGAATACAGGCAATATAAAAAACAATAACAAAAAGCCAATGGCTCTTGGTATGTAATAGGTGAACTTTGACAGTTCACGCCATAATGTGCGTGGTATGTCTTTAAATACATCAGTTAAACCGGAGTTGTCCATACGTTGGCCTGTAAGGTGTTGTTCTACTTTTTCAGCTAACAACCCATTAAAAGGAGCGGCAATCCAGTTCGCTAAGGTACCAAATATTAAAGCAAAGACTAACAAAATAGTGATCACGGCGATCGGCCAAATGATGTAACTTAAACCGTCTTTTAACCAACTCAACCATTCCCAATCGGGAATGAGATCCGTTAACCACAAAATACTGCTGCTGATCTCACCAAACAAATAGTAAAAACCTGCTGAAAACAAGATAAGATTAATGGCCAACGGGAAAAATACGAAGCGTTTCAATCCTTTGGTGGTGATTAATCTAAAACCTTGAAAAAAATAATCCATATGACACCTGTGATGTTAGTTATTTTTGATGTTTTATATGAATGAAAAACACCTTTTTTTATTAAATGTAATTTTTACACTATACGTAACTATAGCGATGTGGCAAAACGTCATTTGTTACACTTGATGACTTTTGGTACATTCAACCTAAGAAGTAAAAAAATAATTACAACTTTCGGAACGACTTCATTTTTATATGCGCTTAAAAAAAATAAAGTTGGCTGGGTTTAAGTCTTTTGTTGACCCAACCACTATCCCTTTTCCAGACGATATGACTGCGGTTGTCGGGCCAAATGGCTGTGGCAAATCCAATGTGATTGACGCTGTACGTTGGGTATTAGGTGAAAGCTCTGCTAAAAATTTACGCGGCGCTTCCATGACAGACGTTATTTTTAACGGTTCCACTTCTCGTAAACCTGTATCACAATGCAGTGTTGAATTAGTGTTTGATAATACATCAGGGCGTATTCAAGGTGAATATGCGGGTTACAACGAGTTGTCGGTTAAACGTATTGTAACTAAAGAAGCACAATCGAGTTATTTACTAAACAACACAAAGTGTCGCCGCCGTGACGTGACGGATTTATTTTTAGGCACAGGTTTAGGCCCCCGTAGTTACGCGATAATCGAACAAGGCATGATCTCCCGCTTGATTGAGTCTAAGCCTCAAGAGCTAAGAGTCTTTATTGAAGAAGCTGCAGGCGTTTCTAAGTACAAAGAGCGGCGCCGAGAAACTGAAACCCGTATTCAACATACTAAAGAAAACTTAGAGCGCCTAGAAGACGTTCGTGGTGAATTAGGCCAGCAATTAGAAAAACTACAACGTCAAGCCACTGCCGCTAAACGATACAAAGAGCTCAAGCAAAATGAGCGCCGTTACAAAGCTGAATTAGCCGCTATTCGCTGGTTACAGCAGAGTGCAAAAATCGATACGCTAGAATTAACTATCGCCCAAAAAAATGCCGATATCGATGCTTACGTGGCCATACAGCGTAATGAAGAAAAAGACATTGTTGAATTTAAACAACAGCAACAAGATTCTAAACAACAGCTAAATGATATTCAGCAACAAATGTTTAAAGTGAGTACCGATATAACCCGTATTGAACAGAATCAGATCCATACCAAACAAAGACGTCAGCAAATTGAACAAGAATCCAACGCCCTGCAAGTCGCTGTTACTGATAATGAAGCCCATCATCAGCACAACTTTGAAAAAATTGAGGTGTTATCAGAGCAGATTTTATTGGCTGAACCAGAAAAACAATTATCTGAAGATCAGGTAGAGCAAGCAAAAAGTGACTTGCTTGAAGCAGAAGAGCAATTTAGCCAGCAACAACATCAATGGCAAAAGCAAGATCTATATTTTAATCAAGTTAAACAACAAGCACAAAGTTGTCATGGCAAAATTCAGTCTTTGATGTCTATGCAAATGCGAACTAAGCAGCGTATTAACGAGCTGAAAGATGAGCTATGTGAAATTTTGGCCGATGAGTTAGCTTCGCAGATAGAAGCTTGCCAAAAAGAAATATTGACGCTTGGATATCAGGCACAACAAAGTTCTGAAAATGCACAGCAAAGTCTGTCCAAACAGAAGAGTGCTCAACTTAACTTGAAACAAGCTGAGCACAACCAAATGAGGGTAATAGGTGACTTACAAAGCATTGAAGCTCAGCTGGCGGCTTTAAATGCATTACAACAAATTAATGAGCTTGATACTAGCTCACAAGAATTTATTCATAAACATCAGCTTAGTAACCAGTCGTGGATACACTCTTTAGATATTCAAAGTGGCTGGGAGGATGCATTCGAAACCCTTACTCAGCTATGGCAGCGTGCCATTGTGCTGCCTGAAAACACTGGTCAGGGTAAGTTAGTTGAATTGTCTGGTTCTGCTTGGTTGTTTCAAGATAACTACATTGATAAAT
>CAJQKX010000645.1 GCA_905479025.1 uncultured Paraglaciecola sp. | reverse complement strand
CCATAAACCAACCCCCTGCGATCCCATTCTCGACTTGGTTCTGAAGGATTATAACAACTGTCTAGAATTTTATAAGTATCAGCATCCATTTGTGGAATGATAGCACCTTTATTTTCACTAATTAATAACTTTTTATACGCTTCAAATCTAATCTCGGGATTAACTCTTCTTGAACTATCAAGCCAAGTCTCTAATTCATACGACTCTGCCACTGCTTGTGTTGGCTTTACCTTTCTAAATAATTCTATTAAATCACTTTTAAGCTCATCTATACTATATAAATTCTTTAGTTCATCGTCTAAATCAGCATTATAAAGAGCGGGAATCATAGCCTTTAATAAGTCATCTTCAAACATATTATCAACTGAAAGACCTGAAACTTGTACTAATCGATCCTGGCAATATGTTTGCGCATTTCTTATAAGTTGTTCAATTTCTTTCCTCATAAAAATTCTTTTCTAAGTTGGTCTTCGCAATAACAGTATGGTTCAAAATTTAATAGCCATGAAAAAGCAGCTTCTTTTGTCTCTGTTTTCATTTGATGCAGAAAAATCACTCGAGCTAGTTCTAATTCACTTTTAGACAGCTTCTGTTTTGACACCATTCGATCATGCTTTGAAGGGTCAGTATCATTATTTTCTATTATTTTCGCTACAGGCAAATTACTAGAAATAACTTCTAATAGAATAGTTAAATCTCTTTCCTTAATTTTTTTCTCAGCAATTAAATTTTTGAAAATTGGATGATCTACATCAACAATATACTTATATGAATTATACTCTTTATCGTCTAAAGTTTTCCATATATGAGAATGATTAAGAGTTAGGCTTTTATTCACATTTCTATTACCCCTAACAATTTTTTTAACTGATCCATTTTTTGTAGCGTCTATTAATCTTTTTATTTCTCTCTTAAATTCAAAAGGAATAGAAGCATTTGTTTTTGTTATATCTAAACTCCATAATGCATCGGCATCATTTGGATAATCAATAACAACTCTTGCAAGTTTAGCAGCATTTCCCTTTTTTAATAACCCTAACCATCCACCTTTTGGGGTGAGTAGTCTATCACATCTATATATATAGATTCCTTGTTGCCTTTCAAATCCTTCAAACAATCTAAAAGAATTAAATCTATCAATTACTTCATAATTATCTTCCCAATTTTTTGGGTGTTGTAAAATGTATGCTATTTGTTTTGCCTTCTTGTTTCCAGATAAAGAGATTGGGCCAGAAAAAATATCAGCTCCTTCACCCTTAGGAATTGGACTACAGGGCTCTAATGGATAATCATGTTGAGATATTTTAATCCCTTTTTCGATAAAGCGATGAAAGCAGACACTGATATACTGATTGATATCAGTAGCAAGTGCCATAAAATCATCTTCCAAATCTGGTGCTCGATCCCAATCATCCCATCGTAAAACTGTCCCTGACGATAATGCGTCTAAATATCCTAATTCACCTTCAATAACAGAATCTTCTACGAGCTTAAGCTTCCAACCATCTTTTAATTCAGCAATAAAATTTAAATCTAACGATCTCGCTAATGAGGTGAAACCCTCTTTTTTAGAAATAACAGTAAGTGAACGGGCCTGGCTTAATGATGCTGTTTTCATACCAAATCCAAAGCGACCTAGGTCATTAGGATCTCTATCATCTAAAGGGTTTTTTGAACCCAAGCGGAAGCTATCAATTAATTCATTATCCGCATTTGACATTCCTTTGCCATTATCTTTGAGTAAGAAAAAAGGCTTGCCTTCATTCCAATGTAACTCATATGATATTTCATTAGCGCCAGCCGTTATGGAGTTGTCTATTAAATCAGATATTGCCTCTTCAATCGAATAGCCCAAATTTCTATTTGATTCCAATAATGAAATTGGATCTGGTGTAAAATCTTCTCCTACTGTTAATTTATTTATCCCCATTGTTCTGCCATTGCTTTTGCTATTCCTGGAAATGTCTTACTTCGAATATGACCATTACCAGATGCTTCATTATACCATTTTGACATGCGCTTTCCACTTGGAAAGGTCACAAACTCTCCTTTATCAACATGGGTTATTTCCTCGGGAAATAAAGGTGAATCATTTTCGGATACATGTGTCAGTTTCGGAAGTCCTTTTAACCATAAACATGTAGATTTGGAATATGGGTCTCCAAAATAATAAGGATGAATAATTTGAGTCGGCTTTTCATACACTGTGCTCATTATGCCGATAGGGTTTTCTACTGCTATTTTAGGAATGTCCGCATTAATCATTTTCATGAAAAATTCAATACCAGATTGTTGACGACCATCAGCTATTTTCTTCTCAAAATGCCTAGCCCCACTAACGGCAAGATGCGTGCAGGGAGGAAATGCAATCATCATATCCCAACCTTCGTCAATTATTTCCAAAACATCACCTTTCAAATGCCACTCAGGGTGAGGTCCCGAGCACTCCAATATATCTGCGGAGAAGGCCTCATGACCTATTTTCCTAAACTCGTTGCATACCGATTGACTCTCCTCGCACGCTAGTAATATTTTCATCTTCTTTTAGTCTTTTCTATTGAAGCTTGATTATTCTTAAATCTCATTTTTAATAAATTTATTTTTTCCTTACATACTTTGAGACTTTTGCTCCATTAAATATCAGTGCCGCTGTTTCTTTTTTGTCTTTCTAACATTAAGGCAAAATAAAAAAATAAATAATAACTCATTTTTATCAAACGAATACAGAGTGGGACACTCATGTTTTATTGCTTAATAGACATAGTGAATACTATAAACCTTTAGTAAACTGTTTATTGATTGATAGACTGTTAGTCTTTCTATTAAGTATAGATACAGTAATACCATATAGACTTATATATACCAATAGTCGACGGGTAGTGTTTCTGAATCTTTTGAGTGTATTGGATTACAGAAGGAGGTGTGAGATTCTAAATCGGTTTCCTGTTTTGTCGTGGGTTGTCAAGGGATAGTATAGCAACGCCTTGATGGATCGTTCGTGTATTCTAAAACAACCCATAAGCGTTCAGTTCGAAGCCCAATAAAAAGCCCCACAGAGTATGCGCTATTGCTTAGCCCACATCTTCCCAAGCTGAATACTATAATCATCCCTGTCTTTGCCAATATATTCTAGGAACATTTTCTCTGTTTTATGTCCAGTTACAGCCATTAACATCGGAGTTGGATATTCTCTCTGAGCATAGAAGTTAGTTGCGAATGATCTACGACAGATATGAGAGCTAACTAGTTTGAATTTTTCATACTTACCTTCCTCATACCTTCCAGTGTCTTCATTCTTCAACTTACCGTGTTCAAGCTGGTTTATCCCTGCTTCCCGACAGACTTCCTTTATATAGAGGTTAAACAAAGTCGAAGCGCTACCCATAGTCCTAGCGAATGAATCAGGAAACTCACCACCACGAAGTGCTAATACTTCCCTAACCGTAGGATGAATCGGAATACTCACCCTCTCCTTAGTCTTCTCTTGCTGAAGCTCAATCATATCAATTCCATCTACCTCAATAATCATGCGTGTATTGATTCTTAGTAGATCAGACACCCGTTGACCTAGAAAACAGCCAATCACGAGCCAATCTCGCGCATCCTGCAGGACTTTTCTTTTAAAATTGGTGTTCCTGATCTGATCTATCTCTTGGAAGCTTAAAACAACCTTAGGAGTCTCAACAGTAAACCCTTTGAAGTCATCAATGCGCGGGTTGACTTCTAAACCATGTTTACGTGCGTCCAAAACGATCGTTTTAACGACCTTCAAGTACCTTCCGATGGTGTTGTCCGAAATCTTCTCCTCACCGCTTAAAAACTTAATAAAGGCACTTTTATAGTCAAGATCAACTTCCCTTAAACTGTAGGCTTTCCCCATATACTTATCAAATGCTTTAAGCTTTTTTACTAGGGAAGTGTATTTCTGTTTTGTAGCCTTCGATACTCCACGTCTCTTTCCACCATCACTTCTATTGTCAAGATCCGCCAAAAATTTGGAGCAATATTCCACCAATCCATCAATGGGCTTAACCTCTTTCTCCTCTTCTTCCGTCCGACGTTTAAACTCATCATCAATCACATATGACAACCACTTTGAGTCTATTTCAACTCCGTTAGATATGTCCTTATTAAACTGAGTGAAAATTCTCTCATCCAACCTTGTTAGGTTGGTGTTCAATGCTTTGACTTTTGCATCCCTTCCTTTCGCCTGTTCTAGCTTCTCATCCCATTGCTCAGGATTAACAGTAAACCCAGTTCTTTTCTTTAGGTATATACCCCTACCAGCAGAGAATCGACAGTATATCTGTGATTCCCTCTTATTGCTTTGAATCGAGAATTTTACTGTTGCCATAGTACTTTGATTGTTATTCGAAAGTACATTTTTAGACAACATTTTGCCAACATAATGCCCTCTAGTTCAATTTCCTTCTATCTTGTTCAATAACCGAATAGCCTCCTGTAACAACTGTTTATGTTGAATTATAAAGGATTTTAGCTGTTTTATAGGGATTTCATTTGCAAGAGAGATTGAAATATTGTAGTCCCACCAGCTCCACAAAACAGTTTTGAGTGCGAGTTCTGAGTCTTGAGACGAAGGACTCGCACGAAAAATTGTTTTGTCCCTCAAAACTCACACTCCAACTCAAACTGCCGCAGATTTGAGTAAC
>CAJQKX010000644.1 GCA_905479025.1 uncultured Paraglaciecola sp. | reverse complement strand
CTAGCATGGCATTCCAAAAAAGAGTGTTAACGATGAAGAACTTTGTGATTTTATATATTTATTCTATCTGACTTTACACGTAAGTGCTTTATTGGTTCGGGGCCCTTATGCGAAGGTGAGGTTAGTTATACAAAAAAATTACCTTTGACGTTACTGCATCAATTACATAATTCAGGCACACTCTCACTATAATTTATCAATAAAACATGTTTTATCACTATGAGTAACATTGCTATTTTTGGTGCCAATGGCCGTATGGGAAGAATCCTGATTGATGCCATCGAACAAAGTGCGGATGACAATTTGACTGCCGCTGCCGTTAGAGCCAGTTCTTCCTTTGTAGGAGTTGATGTAGGTGATCTCGCAGGGATAGGTAAAAAGGGCTTGTTGATATGCGATAACTTGTATTCATATATTAAACAAATAGAGGTACTGATTGATTTCACCTTACCTGATGCACTTACTGAAAATTTGGCTTTTTGTGTAGCACACAATAAACCTATGATAATCGGCACAACGGGATTAAATACTAAACAAAAGGCTGCGTTAGATTCTGCTGCCAATCATATTCCTATTGTTTTTGCTGCTAACTATAGTGTGGGGGTAAACCTGATGCTGAATTTAGTCAGAAAAGCGGCTGCAGTGATGGCAGGCTCTGCTGACATTGAGATTCTGGAAGCTCATCATCGATTTAAAAAAGATGCTCCTTCGGGCACCGCGATGGCAATTGGGCAGGCAATTGCCGATGAAATTGGTCGGGATTTGTCTAAGTGTGCAGTGTACGGCCGAGAAGGTGAAACAGGTGAGCGAGATCATCAAACTATAGGTTTCGCTACCGTAAGGGCAGGCGATGTTGTAGGCGAACACACTGCATTATTTGCCGATATAGGTGAAAGGTTAGAAATAACTCACAAGGCATCAAGTCGATTAACGTTTGCCAAAGGAGCCGTCAAAGCGGCGAGTTGGATCATCGGCAAATCACCAGGTTTATACGACATGGAAGACGTTTTAGGTTTCAAATAACAGTATTCAATAATTTGTGAACAGCTGTTTTTAGCCCTTATGTATTAAAAGTATAGCTAAACGCTTATTTATACATTTTTTTAATTGTGAATAGACCTGAATCAACCTTGTATGTATAATATTCCGGATTTGCCAAAATTTAGTGAAGTCGTTCATATTTTACTTTTCATAATGTGAAAATTGACTAAATATTTATTTAAATCAATTGTTTATGTGAATATCTATGGGCTCTGCTAATTTGTCTGAAAAGTTGGAGTCCTAGGTTAAAATCTTTTAATAACTAACCTGGAGGTTGATTTGGCTAATTCTGCCCTTTTAGTACTTGAAGATGGTTCTATCTTTAAAGGTACTGCTTTTGGTGCTTCTGGTGTGTCGGTGGGTGAGGTAGTGTTTAATACCTCTATGACAGGTTATCAGGAAATCCTTACTGACCCGTCTTATGCAGAACAAATAGTCACTCTCACTTACCCACATATTGGTAATACGGGTATAAATCTTGAAGACTGTGAATCACATAAAATTTGGGCCAAAGGCCTAATTATCCGCGACTTGCCTCTTCTTGTAAGTAATTTTCGTAGTGAACAGAGCTTGTCTGAATACTTGGAAGAAAATAACATTCTTGGGATTGCGGACATTGATACTCGCAGGTTAACTCGGATATTACGCGACAAAGGTGCGCAAAATGGTTGCATCATTGCTAGCAATACACTTGACAATATACCATTAGATGAAACCCTAGCCTTAGCTAAAGCACAGGCTTTTGCAGGTATAAAAGGCATGGATTTAGCTAAAGAAGTAACTTGTTCTGAAGCTTACGAATGGTCTGAAGGGAGTTGGGTGCTAGGTGAGGGATACCAAACCACTATAGATAACCCTGCTTTTCATGTTGTTGCCTATGATTTTGGTGTGAAACGCAATATTTTACGCATGTTAGCCGACCGTGGCTGCAAACTCACTGTAGTGCCTGCCAAAACGACTGCTGAAGAAGTCCTCGCGTTAAAACCTGATGGAGTGTTTTTGTCAAATGGACCGGGCGATCCTGAACCTTGTGGTTACGCCATTTCCGCCATTAAACAACTGTTAGTTACCAATATTCCAATTTTTGGAATTTGTTTAGGTCATCAACTTCTTGCGATAGCCAGTGGTGCAAAAACTGAAAAAATGAAGTTTGGTCATCATGGTGCTAACCATCCCGTCAAGGATATTAAAGGTGAGCGAGTAATGATCACCAGTCAAAACCATGGGTTTGCGGTAGATGAAAGTAATTTGCCTGATACTTTAGAGGTGACCCATGTGTCATTATTTGATAAATCTTTACAAGGTATTCATCGTACAGACAAACCTGCTTTTAGTTTTCAAGGTCATCCAGAAGCAAGCCCAGGGCCAAATGACGCAGCACCGTTATTCGATCATTTTATAGATTTGATGCAGCGTCGAAATTAGTGTTTGATCATTTTATAGATTTGATGCATCAGTGCCGATAAAGCACGCATTATCTAAAGAACGCATCTTTTAAAGTACAAGAATTAGTAGAGTAATTAGTGACATGCCAAAACGTACCGACATAAAAAGCATCTTGATATTAGGCGCTGGCCCAATTGTAATAGGCCAAGCTTGTGAATTCGACTATTCAGGCGCACAAGCCTGTAAAGCATTGCGCGAAGAAGGTTACCGCGTGATCTTGGTTAACTCAAATCCAGCCACTATCATGACAGATCCTGAAATGGCTGATGCTACCTACATTGAGCCTATCCACTGGGAAGTGGTAAGGAAAATCATCGAAAAAGAACGCCCTGATGCAGTATTACCGACTATGGGTGGACAAACCGCTTTA
Organism: uncultured Paraglaciecola sp.; assembly: GCA_905479025.1. Next base: position 21 of record CAJQKX010000644.1, on the reverse strand, counting down.
AACTGTGCGCTTGATTTAAAC
>CAJQKX010000643.1 GCA_905479025.1 uncultured Paraglaciecola sp. | reverse complement strand
AACTTTTTCTGGCCTGTCTGCCCGTAAACGAGATCAATTTAGAGCCTGTCATATAGGTGTAGTTTTTCAACAGTTTAATTTGATCCCTTATTTAACCGTGTTACAAAACATCATGGTAGCAGGGTATTTTGCAAAAAAGTCCAACGATATTGAACATCGAGCTACGCAATTGCTCACTGAGTTAAAGCTACCCACGAGTATTTTACAGCAGCAGGCCAGTCAACTCAGTGTTGGGCAGCAACAAAGAGTTGCGATAGCCCGGGCTCTAATTAATCAACCTGAACTATTACTTGTGGATGAACCAACGTCTGCACTCGACGCAGCAGCGAGAGATACCTTTATGCGTATCCTGCTAGACATTTGCCATAACAAGCTCACCACCCTTCTTTTTGTTAGCCATGATATGAGCTTAAAGCATTATTTTTCGTCCAGTATTGATATTCACTCACTAAATCAGTCACAGGGGTCAACTGTATGTTGATGTCTTTGGCAGTAAGTAGCCTTAAAAATAGACGTAAATCTATTTTACTGACTTTTTTCAGTCTTCTGATCAGCATCAGTGTGTTGCTTGGTGTGGAGCACATAAGACAACAAGCAAAAGAGAGTTTTAGTCGCACTGTATCCGGTGTTGATTTAATAGTAGGGGCGCCTAGTGGGCAGCTTAATTTGTTGCTTTACTCCGTATTTAGAATGGGCAGTCCCACTAACAATATCAATTATAAAAGCTTTCAAGTTCTGCGAAACAATCAACAGGTAGAGTGGGCTATCCCAATATCATTAGGTGATTCACATCATGGTTTTAGAGTGATTGGCACTACCCAAGATTACTTTACTCACTTTAGATATGGCAAAAAACAACCGCTAGAATTTGTACAGGGACAGGCTTTTTCTAGTCTTTTTGAGGTAGTGATAGGCATTGACGTGGCGAAGGAACACAACTACCAAGTGGGTGACGAAATAGTGGTCGCTCATGGTGTGGGTTCCGTCAGCTTTAAGCATCATGATGAGACGCCTTTTGTAGTCAGTGGCATACTTAAACCTACAGGCACCCCCGTTGATAAATCATTACACATTACCTTAGAAGCGATTGAAGCGATTCATTTATCTCCGGCTAAACTCAGGCAACTCATCAACGATGAAGATGCCGTTGACTTGAGCCCAAACAATGTAACCGCGGTGATGTTAGGTTTAAAATCTAAGTTCGCTACTTTTACCTTGCAGCGAAATATTAACAGTTTTCCAGACGATCGGTTGATGGCTATCTTACCAGGAGTTGCCATGTCAGAACTATGGAGCATGATGGCAAATTTTGAAATCTTACTGCGCGTGATTAGCATTTTGGTGCTATTCGCCTCTTTGTTCGGCTTGTCTACTATGTTGCTGGCGTCCATGGATCAGAGAAAATCAGAAATCGCAGTATTACGAGTTTTGGGTGCAGGACCCAGCCTGATTTTTTCTTTGGTACTGATTGAAGCATTGATGTTGGTGAGTGTCGCTATCATTGCATCGGTGATGACCATTAGCCTAACATTAACCTTACTTGGTGATTGGTTGGCGTCTGAGTATGGCCTTTTTCTCAGTGCTAACTTGTTGTCTATGGAAGCATTGATGGCAATTGGGATCATACTTTTCGCGTCAATTATTACCTCGACCATACCTGCTTTTGAAGCTTATAGAAATGCCCTGCATTCGACTTTATCTGCTAGATAATTAAAATAACGCTGAGCATAGTTAAAATTAACAGGCAAAATAGTTACGTGGTAGTTTTAGAAATTTACAGAGAACGACATCGAAGTTATTACTGTAATTATTGGGACAATTTGCGACGCTCTGAATTGTTTACAATTGCGCCAAAAGCAAACATCATCACCGGGTTGAAATAACAAAAAATATAGCGACTCCACGTTTTTTTTAACATGCTCATCAACAGGCAATCTTCGGATTTAAGGGGTGACTAAATCAACCAATCTGTTAAGTCAGTGCTGAGTAAACTGATTGTAAATAAGGGTGAAAACGTTACATTACTCATCATTACTTCTTTGGAGTTTCAACTTGCATCAGCCCGTTTCTGACGCTGGCCCCCACAGTAGAAAATTTAGTTTTGGCTTTCCATTTAAGTGTGATCATCGACAATTGAATTTCTCTTTTTCTGGCAATTATCACGTACATAGAGGTCAATAAAGGTAAGTATTGGTAACACCATTGACTCCACTTTGAGGATGCTTTAAGTTTTCGTTGTAAAAACAATTCGTTAAATAATAAGTGTTTGACATCAACTATTTCAAACCCTAATAGTTGCAACCAGTCTTTTACCCTAGCGCAGCTAAAAAAACGCGCCTCGTGCAATATGTTGTCTTGATTGAAGGGCAAGTGTTTAAATAACCCACATAGGCTAAGAGGGTTAAAGCCCGTAATAACAAGATAGCCATTAGGCATAATTGCCCTATCCACTTCTCTTAATATCTGATGGGGATCTTTGGAAAAATCTAATTCATGGGCTAACAAAAATGCGTCGACACTGTTTTCACTCAAAGGTAAATCATCAGGGGTTGCGACTAAGCTAGTATAAGCCTGTGAATTGGATGTAATATTAATTTGATGTTTTATTGGGCACGAAGCGAGTTCAATTTGACTGCTTAAATGTCCTAAACGCACTAAGTGATAACCAAAGAACTTGCGACTGACTTCGGCGATTTCTTTTTCAATTAGACACTTAAGCTCTGCACCTAAGGGCAAATCTTGCCAAAGCTGAGGTTTGCTTGGGTGGTTTTTGATTAACGCTGGTCTCATTGATTTATGTTACTCTAAAATTAAGAAACTGTTAATACTATTGTTTATGGAAGGAGACACAATATGTCTGTAAGCGTTTTCCCTATCAAGGCATTTAATGATAATTATATATGGTGTCTTCACAACAAAACCCAGTGTTCTGTTGTTGATCCAGGCGATGCAGCACCTGTCTTAGCCTATTGCCAAGATAATCAACTCACCCTTTCAGCTATTATTATCACTCATCATCATTGGGATCATACCGGTGGCATTGACGCGCTATTAGCAGCCTTTCCAAATATTCCAGTCTACGGTCCTCAAAATAAAAATATTAAACAAATTACAGTTCGTTTATCACAAGGTGATGATATCGAGCTGGCTCTACTGGGCGTGAAATTCTCTATTTTAGAAGTGCCTGGCCATACTTTAGATCATATTGCATATTATGGTGATATCGGTCTGTTTTGTGGGGATACTTTGTTCTCGGCTGGTTGTGGTCGATTATTTGAGGGAACGCCACAGCAAATGTTTGCATCTTTAAGCAAGTTAACAGCGCTTCCTGCTGATACTGCTGTCTACTGTACTCACGAATATACTATGGCAAACATTGCATTTGCTGAGGCCGTGGAGCCCAATAATCAAGCATTGATTGATTACAAACGCTGGGTGAACCAACAACGAGCAGAAAATACTCCAACTCTGCCATCAAATATTCAGCGTGAGCTGGATGTGAATCCGTTTTTACGTTGTCATAGCGCAGAGTTGGTAGCAAATGTAAGCCAAAATATGGGCGCAATGTTAGCATCTGAACAGGAAATTTTTGCTTCATTAAGAAGTTGGAAAGATAATTTTTAATGGGTAAAATAGGTTTTAAGGCAACGTTTATATGTCACCCCTGTTAATAAGATAAAAACGAATTAAAATAGAAATTAATAAAAAAGGAAACACATTGCGTTTACACACTCTCCTACCCTTGGCACTAATTAGCATTTTGTCTGCTTGTAATGCAACAACAAAAAGCGATGATCAAGCTAGTCAACTTGAACAAGAACACCAAATTGCTGAGCAAATTTTTGCCTCTTGTGGGCAGTTTAAAAAGCAAGCCGAAGACCATTTTGATTGTGAGTCTGCCGAATCAGGCACTATACCTATTACGCATCCCGTTGAGACAGTCGAAGTGACCGTTGAGATACCAGAGGAAATAGCT
>CAJQKX010000642.1 GCA_905479025.1 uncultured Paraglaciecola sp. | reverse complement strand
CCAACCCTAGACTTAAATAAATCAGAATGACTATTATTAACGGCACCTGGAGCCAAACTATTGACGTTGACCCCCTGCGCTGCCCAATAACTTGCAAGCCACAATGTCAAACCATGTATTCCTGCTTTCGACGCAGAATACGCGCAAAAACTTTTAAATGGCATATCCTCATAAATACTATGATGAGGACCTTTCAGCGCATACATAGTCGATATGTTAATAAGCGATACTGGATATCTACCAATGATATCTCGATCAATTTGGCGCGCCACAAGAAAGGCTCCGGTTAAATTGACCTCAACAGTAGTATTCCAATCTGCGAGCGAGGTATTTGCCAAGTCCGGGAAGCTTCTCCCTTCTCCCATCAACAGCTCCCCAGTTACGGCAGCATTATTTATAAAAACATTGGGGAGCAGGCCATCCAGTAGCATTTTTTTAAAGATATTTTCGACCTGGAATTCTTGACAGACGTTTAAAGTATATAGAAAAACATTTTTGTTCCCGGCATAGCGTTGCGCTAAATAATCGAAACGATCTCCCTCCAGCTCCGTTGCGATCACAATAGCCCCAAAATTTGTCAATTGATCTATGTATGTAATGCCAAGACGTCCTCCAGCCCCAGTGATAAAGACTGTTTTTCCCGAAAGATCGATCGCCATCAGACTTTCCCTTCCATTAAAAATTCCACAATCTTAAAATCCAACTCGGAGTCTATGTCAATGCAGCGCTCCGTAGGCATTATGTAGGGCAACACATTACCCTCAAACAACCTGGAGCAACTGTGCAAATACTTAGGATTGATAACATAAGTAGAAGCTGCATGCTCAAGAACCAAAGGAGCCAACTGTCTAGCCACAACACCACCATCCACCTTCTTCGATACCCGTAAAAAGCCATCTTTATCAGGCTCGACTAAATTGAAATACGGGTTTTTTTTTGCATCGCAGCACGACATGACCATATCTGGCATGCGATCTTGAAAAAGGGCTATGGCACCTAATATATCCTGATCCGCCCTCATCGGAGAAGTACAATCTAAATCAACAAACAAATCAATCTTGCCAATTTTTTGCTCTATCACATTTAAAGAATGCTTCCATACATCCCACTTTGCAGCAGTATCATTTGCCAGAACATCGGGCCGTAATCCAATATCTAGGGCTCCCTTTTTTAATGAATGCTGATACATAACATCACAGTCCGTGGATACCACTACATGGTCAATAAGATTGCACCTGAAAAGCTGATCCAGAGACCAGTCTATAAGAGGTTTACCGCTGATAAGCCTGAAATTCTTACCCAAAACCCCCTTACTATTCTTACGAACCCCAATATGACCAACAATCACGATATTTCCCCTTTAATAGAGCCAATAAACGTTCGACTTTTCCACGCATTAGCAGTTAATTCACAGCTCGATTTAACGCAATTTAACGAAGGTAATTCCAGAGAGGTATGCTCTTCCCCCAAAATTGATTTAGAAAAATGATCGATAGCATCTATAAACATTTGATTTCTCTCGAAAGAGAATTTTTTAACAACAACCCCTTCCGCTGTTAATCGACTATAAACACCAGTCAAAAAATCAATTTCATCAATATATTCAGCACCTTTTACAATCAATTTACGCCTATTAATAGGCGACATATAATCCATTGAAACAGTACCTATCAAGTTATGCGTATTCGTAAATGTAACCAAACTAGCAAAATCGACGCTCTTGAAGTTCTTATGATCTAAACATAGAACCTCACGCAATGTTAAAGGAGAGAATAATATATTAGCCAAGTCAATTTCGTGGCATAAGTCGAGAAGTACTCCACCACCGTTTAATTGAGAAGCATAACTGCCAGAAAACTCCCAATTTTTCCTCCAGCGATTTACATCATATCCAATTTCAAATGAAAAAATTGTAAGCCTCGCTATAATCCAATCCCAACAGAAACGATGTTATTGGATGGAAGCGCATCATATACCCGGCAAAACATTTTTCTAAATAACTATCCGGCAGACTGTAAATTTGAAGTTTCAATATCAAATGCTATAGGCTTTTCAATATAAACGGGAATCAAGCTCTGAAAACAGGGTGTGAGCACTTCGGTTCTTACATGACTAGCCGTCGCAATTATGACGCCATCAAATGCTCCTAAGCGCAAAATTTTATCGAGATCCACAAGCATTCTAAAACCAATAATCTCGCACGCATGCCCAAGCTGTATAATATTAGCTGCATGGCGCTGACCAATAGCCCCAGCCCCAAGAACAAGGAAACTAAGTTTATCCATTAGAATATTTCACCAGAAAAACGAACTCCAATTTAAACATCCTGAATTTTGCAGTCGCGCTTTGACTTTAATTTTTAATTTGAAAGCTTCTGAGCAGACAGCGCAACGAGTTCAGGCTAAGCTTTTTAAATACCATGGTAAAGCTTTCAGCAAACCATTACTTACAGAAAAAGAAGGCGCATATCCCAGATCTTGAGTTATTTTATCTATACTTGCCAAAGAGTGCCGAACATCTCCTGGACGAAAATCATTATAGACGGGAGATCTACCATAACTGACGCCTTTATCCTGAGACATGGTTTTTAACATTTCAAAGAGTTCATTTAAGGAAGTTCGAGCTCCAAATGCCACATTATACTCAACGCTCGCATTGATTTTAGGAGTCATGGCTGCAAGTATATTAGCCTGAACAGCATTCTCCACAAAGCAAAAATCTCTGCTAGTTTCCCCATCGCCATTAATTATCACATCACGACTAGAAACTATCGCATCGATCCATTTTGGAATCACTGCAGCATAAGCGCCATTAGGATCTTGCCGCTTGCCGAATACATTAAAATAGCGCAAGCCTATAGAATGAAAACCATAGGCTTTCGAAAATACATCCGAATAAAGTTCATTAACTAGCTTAGTAACCGCGTAGGGTGACAAAGGATTACCTATTACACTTTCAATCTTAGGTAAGTCAGGATGATCTCCGTAAGTCGAGCTACTAGCGGCATATGTAAAACTTGCAACCTTCGCATCTTTAGCCGCAACTAACATATTGAGGAACCCACTCACATTCGTATCATTTGTTGCAATCGGATCGTTTATTGACCGCGGCACCGAGCCTAAAGCCGCTTCATGTAACACAAAATCAACACCATCGCATACCTGCTTACAATCATTGAAATTTCTAATATCTCCCTTAATAAAGTGAAATCTTGCCCACTGATACGCCTTCAATTGCTTCTGAACATCATCCAAATTGCGCTGATGACCTGTAGAAAAATTATCCAAACCAACTACTTTTTGATCTAGGCCAAGCAGCTCTTCAAGAATATTAGACCCTATAAATCCAGCCACACCGGTGATCAGCCAAGTATATTGCTTTGTTAGTAACGTCTTACGCAACGAATCATATTTAGTCATATTGTCAATTAATCCAAAATATTATAATCTGACATCTGTGTCACATTTCGGAAACAGATACTTCAGGTCTAAGATCACAGTTGTTGGCTTTCCAAACCGCCGCAACGCTTTAATACCCATATCCTTGAACGTATCGTGTGCAACAGCAATGATTACGGCATCGTAGACACCATTCTTTGGCGAACCTATAGTTTCAATACCATACTCGCAAGAAGCCTCTCTAGAGCTTACCCACGGATCATAGCAATCCACCAATGTCCCGTACTCTTTTAACTCTCTAATAACATCAATAACCTTGGTGTTCCTAACATCAGGGCAATTCTCTTTAAACGTAAACCCCAAAACCAAAATACGTGAATTTTTAATCGTTATGCTTTTATGGAGCATTGCTTTAACAAGCTTGGCCGCAACATAATCAGCCATATTGTCATTAATCCTCCGGCCAGCTAGAATAATTTCTGGGTGCAACCCCTCTGATTGCGCCTTATGGGTCAAGTAGTAGGGATCAACTCCAATACAGTGGCCACCAACCAATCCCGGGCGAAACGGCAGAAAATTCCATTTTGTCTCTGCAGCCCTCAAGACCTCTTCCGTATCAATGCCAAGCTTATCAAAGATCATAGCTAATTCATTTATTAGACCTATATTGACATCTCTTTGAGTATTTTCAATAACCTTTGCCGCCTCAGCAACTTTAATAGAACTAGCTTTAAAAGTCCCGGCTGAGATAATAGATGAATATAGCGAATCAACCATATCAGCGACTTCAACATTCGAACCTGAAGTAACCTTTAATATTGTTGTCAACGTATGCTGTTTATCTCCGGGATTTATGCGCTCTGGGCTATATCCGACATAAAAATCCTTATTAAAAATCAATCCAGATTTTTCCTCCAGGATTGGAACGCAATCCTCCTCTGTTGCTCCAGGGTAGACAGTAGACTCATAAATAACCAAGTCGCCCGGGCTAAGAATTGAACCTATCATTCCACTAGCTTTTATTAATGGCGTGAGATCTGGTTGCTTATGCTCATTTATTGGAGTTGGAACGGTTACTATGTAAATATTAGCGTCACGGATCTCGTTTACATCACTTGTATATGACAAGTATTTTGCAGCACAAAGAGCAGACGAATCCATTTCTAGAGTTGCATCAATCCCGTCAGCTAAACTTGCAAGCCTCTTCTTGTTTATATCAAAACCTATCGTCTTGAATTTTTTTCCAAATTCTACTGCGAGCGGCAATCCCACATAACCCAAACCCACAACACACAAATTGATATCTCTGGCGGATCCATCTAACGACCGACTAAATGCTTGCTTCATCACAACACCTTGAGTCTTTTAATTGAAAATAAAGCAGCAATAACATCAGATAATGCTGGCCCCACATTAAATAAACATCTTATTTTTCAACACGCCCATAAATATCCTCGAACCGCACAATATCATCCTCCTCGAGATATGAGCCGGACTGAACCTCAATCAGCTCTAGCTCAACTTTCCCAGGGTTTTCAAGGGCATGAACAACGCCAATAGGAATATAGGTAGACTCATTTTCAGACAGTAAAAAGGTTTTATCGCCATTTGTAACTTTGGCAGATCCATGCACCACAATCCAATGTTCAGCACGATGGTGGTGCATTTGAACACTCAACTTAGCCCCCGGCTTCACTGTTATGCGCTTTACCTTATAGCGGTCTCCACTGTCAATGGAGTCATATTTACCCCAGGGCCGATATACCTCGCGATTCAACTCCCACTCGCTACGCTGATTATCCTTTAATTTCTGTACTATAACTTTCGCGTCTTGAACACTGTCTTTGTGAGCCACCATAAGCGCATCCTTGGTGCAGACTATAACTAAGTCATCCACACCAACAGTGGCGACCAACTTCCCATCAGTTCTCACGAAGGAATTGTTGGTGTTATATAGCATCACGTCACCGTGACTTACATTGC
>CAJQKX010000641.1 GCA_905479025.1 uncultured Paraglaciecola sp. | reverse complement strand
GGCTCATCTAATAAAAGAATATCTGGCTCACTTGCCATGGCCTTTGCTAACGCAGCTTTTCTTCTCCAACCACCAGATAAATTACTCAATTGTTGATTTGGATCAAGCTGAAGCTTAGTTAATACTTGCTGAATGCGCTGTTCTAATTGCCAGCCATTATGGTGATCAAGTTGTTGTTGAAAGAACTCTAATTTTGCCATATTGGCATCAGAAGGATCCTCCGCTATTAGATCCGCTTGGTGAAAATATCCTTTAAGATACTCCCCTACCTCTGCCAACCCTTCTGCCACATAATCAAACAAACTGCATTGAACACTTGCAGGAGGATCTTGTGGCAAACGTGAAATTTTCACTTCTTTGTTGACCAAACGTTGACCGTCGTCTAATTTGATATCTGCTTCAATCACTTTAAGCAGAGTAGACTTACCGCAACCATTGCGGCCAACTAAACATAATCTTTCACCAGGATGAATAACTAGTTCAATACCATTTAATAAAGGGGGATGACCAAGGATGATACTGGCATTTTTTAACTGCAATAAACTCAACGTAAAAACTCACCTAATTGAAAAAAATCGAATGGCCAAGGCAATTCACTATTTATGTCTTCGCGGTATAAAACCGGAATTCGGGCACCATATAAATGGTACAAATCTGGACTATCACGTACATCCACTTTTTTAAGCGTGGAAGCCGCAATTTTGTCTACTTCTTCAAGTAAAGTCTCGGCTTGTATGCAAAGGCTACAACCTTGACCTGTATATAAAATTAAACACATACAGTTTACCACGCTCTATTGTTTAACTAGAGACCAACAATGATGAATTTTCGGATTGCGCTGAAAATCTTCAGGCAATGTTTTCTTCGAAATATCTTCAATGCTCAGTCCTAACTCTTTCAGTGCAACCTCGTCTAACTTAAACTGTCGTAAGTTGTTCGAAAACAAAATTTCACCTCCAGTATTAAGGCAAGTTAACGCATCTGTAATCAATGCAATATGGTCTCTTTGTACATCCCATGTCCCTTCCATTCGTTTTGAATTGGAAAAAGACGGAGGATCAATAAACATTAAATCGTATTTACCATTGTGACGGTTCAGCCAAGTCAAGCAGTCGGCTTGGATAAACTCATAAGCCCCAGTTAACTTATTAATTTTAAAATTCTCTTTTGCCCAATCAATATAAGTATTAGACATATCGACTGTAGTTACAGATTTTGCACCACCTAGAGCGGCATGAACAGAAAAACTGCCAGTGTAGGCAAATAAATTCAGTACGTCTTTAGACTTAGATTTCTGCTGAAATAATTGACGTGTCACTCGATGGTCTAAAAACAACCCTGTATCTAAGTAGTCATATAAATTGACCTGAAACTTTGCTCCGTTTTCAAACACTTCGATTGTTTCTTTACGTTGGGACACTTTCTGGTATTGGTTTGTACCTTTTTGCTGCTCTCTGACTTTAAGAATAATATTGTTGGACTTAATTCCTGTTACCTGAGGCAAAGCCATCATTACTTCTTGTACACGTCTTTTAGCCTTATGTTCAGGCACATCTTTAGGAGCTGAATATTCCTGCACAACTAAGTAGTCTGCATATCTATCCACTGCAACATTATATTCAGGCAAATCAGCGTCATAAATACGATAACAATTGGTGTTTTGATTTTTTAACCATTTATTGGTTTTTACCAAATTTTTAGCTAAGCGGTTAGAAAAGTCATTATTAACTGTTTTATTCTCTCGTACCTGGCAGTTTTTTTCATCCAATTCATAATTAACTAATAAACATTCCAATTTACCGTTCATTAGTTTGTAATCTTTTTTGGCTGCTAATTTCATCTGTCGCAACAAGTCACGGTCAGATGTTAATAACGAAAGATGCCAAGTCTTAAATTCTTGTTTTAACCAACTCCCCCATTTCTGGAAAATTGGAATAAGATTGGTGGTTTCGCTCAACCTTTCACCGTAAGGAGGATTACTGACAATGTAACCGCTAGGCAAATCTGCTGATGGTAAAATACAAGCGTCTTGTTGAGTAAATTTGATTAGGTCTGCAACACCCGCTGATTCAGCGTTTTCTCTGGCAACCGAAATTATCGAACTTTCAATATCATTTGCCCAAATAACACCGTTATGAGTCTGTCTGGCCTGTTCAGCATCTTGTATTAAATTATCCCAGCTAACTTTATCATGTTGTTTCCACGCATCAAATCCCCAAGACTCGCGTTTCAAGCCAGGTGCTACATTTGTTGCCATCATCGCGGCTTCTATCGCAATAGTGCCAGAGCCACACATGGGGTCCAACAATGGTGATAGTATATTTTTAGGCCATCCGCTTCTAATTAGCATGGCACAGGCTAAATGTTCTTTCACCGGCGCGATACCTGTTTTAGAACGATAGTGTCTTTGATGTAGGCTTTGACCGGTTAAATCAATATATACACCCAAGATACTACGCCACATACGGGCTTGGATTCTAATGTTGGGAGATACTTTACTGACAGAAGGACGGACATCGAAAAAAGTCGAAAATTGATCAACTATGGCATCCTTAACTCTTAACCCACCGAATTGGGTATTATTGATGCTTTGATTAGTACCCGTAAAGTCCACCATAAATGTATCGTCTACACCAAAATGAGTTGGCCAATTTGCTTGGTCAGTGACTTTGTACACATCATCTGCAGTATTAACCTCACCCTCGGCAAGCTTGACTAAGACTCGGTTAGCCAAGCGCGACCAGATACAGACTTTATATGCGTCAGCGAGTTCGCCGCTAAACAATACTTGTCCGGGTTTAGATCTTAGTACCACGTCTGGGCATATCTCTGCTATTTCTTCTAATAGCAATCCGTCTAAGCCCTTAGACGTAGTAATTAAAAATTCGAAATTAGTTTCGGACGACATACATAGACTCATAATTTTAAACGGGCGAGATTATACGGTAAATGACGACTAAGCGCATGTTTAATCGACATTTAAAAGACGCGTGATATTTGTTGTTTATATAGTAATCGTTATCTAAAAATAATAAGTAACTTAGAAATAATTATGCAGTTAACTGGGAGCTGGTTTCAGCAAATAATGGTTCAAGACGGTTTTTTGCCAGCTTAATCAAATCAAACTGTTTTAAAAATTTTTTTTCATTAAGTTGTAGCTTTGAAGAGATCAACATACAGGTGGATAAATTGTGTTCATCGGTCAAAACTAATACCGTACCAGAATTAAATTTATTAACGACTCTGGCTAACCTGTGATGAAAACCAAAAGACTCAATCTCATCTAATAACCAACTTTTGGGTGACACAGGTTTGTGAAACATTGTCGCTGCCGTAGCATTAATTAATATATGTGTGAGTTGCGCATCAGAAAATTGCCCACCACTTGCCACTAAATTATCGGCTAATAGTAGATAACACTCCGTATCAGATAAACTAAACAACTGTTGAGACTTTGGTAAATCTATAATCTGTTGTTGTCCATATGCAGTTGTACACTGCCACTGTTCTCCCATAGACAACATAAGTTGACTATTTTCAGAAAACCAATACCAATCTGACATGGGATGCAGCATAAAACTGAATAATCTCTGTAGTTAATAACAATTAAAAAATAACATATGTTTTTGGCCTTTGGGCGATTTATTAACTTTTTAATTAGTCTAAAAGAACCAGATCCATAAAGGATCATTATATAGAGTTCACGATCTCCTTGATCACTTTTGGTCCCCGGTAGATCAATGATGTATACAGCTGGATCAAGTTAGATCCGGCATTGATCCGAGTGTTAGCTGACTCTGCGGAGTGAATACCCCCTACCCCTATAACCGTTATTCTACCTGCAATCGCTTTGACCAACTTTTCAGTCACAGCCTGGCTCTTAGCGGCTAACACAGCACCACTGAGACCTCCCATTTCTTCTGCATATTGTTGACCTAGTACATCGGTTCTATCTAGAGTTGTGTTGGTTGCAATTACGCCATCGATCTTAGCGTTGATCAAAGAATGTGACATGTCGACAATCTCTTGGTCTGAAAGATCAGGCGCGATCTTAACTAAGATCGGTACATATTTATCGTACTGTGCTTGTAATAAT
>CAJQKX010000640.1 GCA_905479025.1 uncultured Paraglaciecola sp. | reverse complement strand
AGAGCGACCGCTTCTTGTTTAAATTCTGCGGGATAATGTTTATTTGTTCGTTTAGTCATATTCACCTCAATTAACAGGATTATAATCCTTTATTGAAGTGTCCGGTTAATTCAACCACAACAGTGATTGCTATGTTTCATGTCACAAACTTTGAAGCGCCAGATGAAGTTGCCAGAAACATAGATATGATGAATGACGATATTGCTAAAAAATTAGAGGAAGTAGCTCTAGAAGATGATCAAAATTAATTATATGAAAATCACATATATTGCATGGAGCATCTGGTTTTTCTGTCTTTTTTCATTTTAGTGACGAGTTAAATTTATGATTCACCAAATATTGCCACTTTTATTCATCTATCGCTGGTAATTTCTTTCTCGCACCCCTATAAAGTGCCTAGATGTAAGTGAATGACAAACAAGGTCTTCGATGATGATAGTAAAAAAGATTGCGCATGAGTTACAAGTACAGGCGCAACAAGTACAGGCTGCGGTAAAATTGCTAGATGAAGGTTCAACTGTTCCTTTTATTGCTCGTTATCGGAAAGAAGTCACCAATGGTCTGGACGATATAGCTTTAAGAAAATTGGAGCAACGCTTAACTTATCTACGCGATTTAGAAGACAGGCGAAAAGTTATTATCAAGTCGATTGAAGAGCAACAGAAAATGACTCCTCAATTAAAGGTGGGTTTGCAGGATGCAGAAAACAAAACTGAATTAGAAGATATATACCTGCCTTTCAAACCTAAACGTCGTACCAAAGGTCAAATTGCCATTGAGTTAGGGCTTGAGCCTTTAGCCAATGCTTTATTTAATAGCCCGCAGCTCACACCTGAGTCTGAAGCTATAACATTTGTAACAGAAGATGGTGATGTACCCAACACTAAATCAGCTTTAGATGGCGCAAAGTATATTTTAATGGAGCGGTTTGCAGAAGATGCAAAACTATTGCAAAAAGTGCGTCAGCATTTATACAAAAATGCTCATATAAAAAGCCTCGTCATCACGAGTAAAGAATCAGAAGGCAGTAAATACAAAGATTACTTTTCACATACTGAACTGTTGAAAAAAGTCCCTTCCCATAGAGCACTAGCAATGTTTAGAGGCAGAAACGAAAAAATTCTGCACGTTAGTCTAGATGCTGATCCAGAGAAGGATGAAGCAGATAAGAGCTCATATTGTGAACAAATAATCACTGAACATTTCAATATTAAGTTCGCCAACAGACCAGCAGACACTTGGCTCACCTCAGTGGTTCAATGGACATGGAGAGTCAAAATACTCCCACATATGGAGAACGAATTATTTGGTGCGGTTCGTGAAAAAGCGGAACAAGACGCCATTAGCGTATTTGCCAAGAATCTAAACGATGTGTTAATGGCTGCACCAGCTGGTCCTAAAATCACTATGGGATTAGATCCAGGCTTACGGACAGGCGTGAAAATAGCAATTGTAGACTCAACTGGGAAAGTATTAACTACATCTACCATTTTTCCTCATGTACCACAGAATCAGTGGGATAAATCGCTACGCACACTTGCTACTTTGTGTAAGCAACACAAGGTACAACTTATCAGTATTGGTAATGGCACCGGTTCAAGAGAAACTGATAAACTGACAGCCGAAATGATGAAAGCAAATCCAGACTTACCAGTGAGAAAAATTATTGTCAGTGAAGCAGGGGCCTCTGTTTATTCTGCTTCAGAACTTGCATCAAATGAGTTACCTAATATGGATGTTTCACTACGTGGCGCAGTTTCTATCGCAAGACGATTACAAGATCCACTAGCAGAATTAGTCAAAATTGAACCCAAAGCCATAGGTGTAGGCCAATATCAACATGATGTAAGTCAGAGTAGCTTAGGAAAATCACTGAGCACAGTGATTGAAGACTGTGTGAATGCGGTCGGTGTGGATATCAATACAGCATCAGGTGCTTTGCTGAGTCATGTGTCAGGCCTAAATAGAACCTTAGCCAATAATATTGTCAAATATCGTGACCAGTATGGGGCATTTAAGCATCGTAAAGCCTTGCTTGATGTTGAACGCCTAGGACCAAAATCCTATGAACAAGCAGCCGGATTTTTACGAATTATGGGTGGAGAAAACCCTCTTGATGCCTCAGCTGTGCACCCAGAAGCCTACCCTGTGGTTAGCTCGATTGTCGAACATGCGTGCATTGCAATGAACGACATCGTTGGTAATACTGAAGTGTTGAAGAAACTCAGACCTGAAAACTTTGTTACTGAGCTGTTTGGTTTACCAACAGTGACAGACATTATTAGCGAGCTTGATAAACCTGGTCGTGATCCTCGTCCAGAATTTAAAACAGCTAACTTTAAAGAGGGTGTGCAATCTTTGAAAGACCTAAAAGTTGGTATGGTTTTAGAAGGTGTTGTGAGCAACGTTGCAAACTTCGGAGCTTTTGTCGATGTGGGTGTGCATTTGGATGGACTGGTGCATATCAGCGCGATGACTGACAAATTCATTTCTGACCCTAGAGATATTGTAAAAACAGGTGATATTGTCAAGGTGAAAGTAATGGAAGTGGATGTTGAAAGAAAACGGGTGTCCTTCACTATGCGCATGGGCGATACGCCCAATCAAGCAGCAAAACCATCAGGACAAAAATATAATACAGAAAAAAAATCCCACAACCGAGCGGCTCAAACCAATCAGCATCAAACTCAAACTAAACAGTCGAATCAAATGATGGGTAATGCTTTTGCTGATGCTTTTGCTAAAGCAAAAAAATAACAACTTTCCCTATCCCTAAAAACTAGCAAGCCCTTTCTAGAGGGCTTGCTTCATTATGGTATAACGTACTTTTCACTACAGCATTAAGCTGATTGCTGAACCCCTTCAGAACGGGGAGTGCTCACTGTTTGATAAAAGTGTTCTATTACTGACACTCTGTGAGTAATCTCTAACTCTCTGTGTGCAAGAAATTGACTAGCATCCAAATCAAACTCAGGAACAATGACACGTTGCTTATCAACCTCTGACTGAGAGTTATTCAATGAACGAGATGGCATTCCCACATTTAAAGCATCAACAATTTCATCAAGTGAGGGGATCTCTCCAATAATTGATTTTTCTTGTTGTTCTTCATTTTTCTGAGAATCTGGAATAGCTTGATTATATGACGCTTGCGCTTTTTCAATTTTTGCACTGGCTATTTCAGAACGCGCTTCAAGGGCAATTTGAGTGGCTTCAGTTGCAACTCTTAAATCCTGTGCGCTGTGCTCTGCCGGGGCTAAAGCTGCAGCTTTAATTCGCTGTGCCTTACGAACGGTCTCTTCAGGTGTGGAAGCTTTAGATATATCTATTGATACTTCACCACTTACCGCATATCTCCTGCCATCAGGCCCTATTTCATATTCAGGTTGTGTCGCATATTGCCCCCTATAGAAGCGTGTGCTTGCTCATGTGCCCTTACTTCAGAATCTCGTTGTTTCAGTTCTGTAACTTGCTGTTTGACTTGCTGCTGTTTTTCTTGCTGTTGTTCCTCAGCATTTTCTTTGCCAGCGCTCGCATCTTGTCCATTGTCTTTAGCGGTATCATTTTGCGCATCAAGTTGCTGACCTGTTTGAGGAATGGGCTTTTCATATGTCAGTGCTGGCGGAGCTTGCCCAGGGGTTTTAACCTTATCAGCTTCAGAAGCCACACTTGTTTCAGCGGCTGACTTTTCATTAGCTACTAATTTTGGCACCGCCTCACGCTGAGTATTATCTCTGCGCATAGCCTCAGTATTAACGGTGCCGACGTTAAATACTGTTGGAGTGGGAACGGGTGGAAGAATATTCATAGTATCTGTTACCTAAACTAAACCAGGATATCCAAAATAGTGCCAACAGTGTCGCTAGCTGTATGTACTACTTTTGCAGAAGCTTGTGCATTGGTCAGATTAATAGACAGCCTACTAGATTAGATGTTACCCCATCGCTAGTTTCTGGAAGCATCTGATTGATTGAGCTTAACTGCTTAAACGTAGCGTTTGCTAAAAACTCTTGTGGGTCGCCGGATGGCACAGAAAAAGCAGAAACGCTGGCCAAATTCGATATATTTTGTGTAATCCCTTTGGATGCACGTTGAATACCTAGGTTGCCACTGACAATGGCAGAATTTATATTGTTACTAATATTAATCTTACGACTCCCTACAACTCAACCAACCATGTTCAATTATTAACTATTTTTAGGTTTTTTTAAAGCTTTACCTTGATTTCGTAACTAAACAAGTGCCTTTTACTAAGCGTTTTGCAAAATACTCTGTGTTTAAAATAAAGGGAACATGAATGGCATCAGAAATGACCTCTACCTCACTGTGACATTAAGTTGTTGAAAAATCGGAGAAGCAACCTCGAGTAGTAACGTATCTAAACAACCTAAAAGCAGATGATAGGGCAATAGCAGAAACTTAAATTCTATATTCAAATCAATGCCTTGCAAAAGGCTCAAGCCTGAGATTAAACGACTAATGAAGACAAAAGATGTTGTTACACCACACCTTTGATTGTTTTTGTATCTAGTCTAGTATTCTCACTCTCCATGGCCTCAATAGCTAAAAATCGTTCCCGTGTTTTAGAAAAGACCTGCTCTATTTATTGGGTAAAACAAACAAGCACCTTGGGACCAATCACTGACCAGTAGGCAAATTTAGAAAACTTCGGAGTCAGACAAATTAGTGTCAATTGGCTGAGTTTATTGGGATACAATTTAAAAATTTTTTGCACAACTAACCCGTCTAAAGATTGCCAAACTCCACTGTTTACATTCCAATCATGCAAAAAAATGCTTACCCTCACCAGTGGTCGATACTTTTAAATTCAGTAATATTTATTCTACACTTCGCTTGGGATAATGATTATTGACATTACGTACAAGGATGACGAATAGATGAAAATCACTATAGTTCAACGTTGTTTAATCTGTAAGCAATCAACTAGCACATCAATATGCCAATATTGCATTGATGACCTTATACTATTTGATCTACAACGATACCAACACAATTTGATGTACTCACCAAAAGTAAGCTTAGGGTTAGCAAAGGTAGATTTTCCTAGTGTAATGGCTCTTGCTGACTATCAGTGGCCGATATCTAAGTTATTAACTGGACTAAAATTCTCAAAAAATGTGCCCAATGCCCATGCACTAGCGACCATTTTTGTGAAGCACTGTTTAAACTCTATACCTAATTTACCGCAACTGATTATTCCAATGCCGTTACACAAAAATCGTTATCTAAATCGAAAATTTAATCAAAGTATAGAGTTGGCTAAACATATTTGTAAGTTGAGTCAGCTGGATATGGATACGTCAATTATTAGCAGATGCAAATCAACACAGGCCCAAACTGATTTGTCAGCAGCCCAAAGACGTAAAAACCTCCACAATGCTTTTGAAGTTGATGAGGTCTCTAAGTTACGATTAAAAAGCCTTAATCATGTAGCACTTTTTGATGATGTCATCACCACTGGGACTACAATGAACTGTGCTTACCTTTGTTTACGTAAGCACAATCCTAATCTGAAAATTGATGTCTGGAGTATTTGCCTTACGCTAGTGCATTAATTAAAAGGTGCATCAATGAAGCCAGCCATAAATATTGCATTACTCATAAGGCGACTGGTGCCATACCAAACGCCTCTAAAATTGACGTTAGTTGCAAAACCTATAACTTTACCTTTACCAAAATTGTGGGACACAATTGCCGCGCTGCCACCAATAAGTGTCTGCAACTCATCAGTAGTATAACCAGCCATCAATGGTGATTTAACATAGCTGGCGACGGTAACAAATGGTTTATCTGGTCGGTTCATTATTAAGGCGCTATTACGAAACATGGGTAATTGAGTAGAACCAAAACCAAAGGCTAATGGATGACTAACATCTAATCGCGTTTCAAATACAGCGCCAGCTATTCTTTGCTTGGCTTTAAGTGCTTCTTGATCTTTATAGGTTAAACCTGTTGTTTCAAATGCCAACTTAATATCTTTGTTGCTTTTAAAACTTGCCTGAAGCCAGCTCTTATCAGAAAACCATTTTGCTGCAGATTTTTGTCCGATTAAAATGCCCCCAGAGCTTAACCATGCTTCGATTTTTCTGACCGTTTTTTCAGGCACGTCTTTGTAATTACCTTGTACCCAAATCATATGGGTGTAGTTGTCCAAAGGTAACTTGCCGAGTTGTACTAAATCTGTAACTGAAATAGGCATATCAAGATGTTGGTCTAAGTAATGCCAGACCTCTCCAGCTTCATATTGTGAGGTACCGCGCCCGCCCACTAATATCGTTTTAGGCAAAGCAATGTTAAACATTTTACGACTACCTAAATCAATACCTTGACGAGTTAATCCTGACGTCACTGAATGAATAGGAATATCTAACCCCATATTTTCGCTAGCAATAATACTGACTATATTTTCAGGCTGTTCTAGAGATATCGGTATAATTACTGCACCTGCAGAAAAGCTCTTACCACCTTGAGAAGTTTGTGCAAAAAAGGCTTCACCTGCCAATTTCATTTTTACTTTTTTGGCTAATAAGCGCTGTAAAAGTCTTGGTGCTTGGTAGTCTTGCCAAGAAAAAGCATAGGCGTAAGCGTCAGGCAATAAAGCTGGAGTAACAGTTTTGGAGTTATTAACCTGAGCTTTATCCAGCTTTGGTGCTCTCTTAACCGCTTTATACTGGATGTTAAATGCAAGAGGCAGGTTCCAATTCGACACATCGTAAAAGGTGTTGTCGTCAAATGATTTACGAGTTGAAAATAGCGACTTTATCAACCGATATTGAGGTTGATTCAGGGGTACAAACATACTGTTTAGTGAATCAAATATTTGTCCGTCAACTTTTACATCTTTGCTTAATGGGAAATATTGAATTTGGTGCGCTGACAAAATCTCTAACATCTTTGAGAAACGAGATCCGTCAGCCTTCTCATTCAAAATATAACCGGCTAGATCATCCTCTTTGGATAAATCTTTGGTCTGTTTGGCAAAATCAATTTGATACTTCAACAGGCCTTGTTTATTGGCTAAAGCACCAACAAAGGTTGAAATAGAAGTGGTCACTTGGTTTTGAATGGTGTCAGTAAACTTCAACGGGCCATGCACAGAATCTTGCAGGTGCCCTCTGCTACTGGCCTGTTCAAACAAAATGCCTATACTGCCATGTGCATCAGGATAAGTTGAACCTTTACCATAATAAAAATCATCATAACTTTCTTGAGTAAAATATAACTGCTTTATTTTATCTAACGCAGTTGCATGAAAGCCCCCAAGGGCCGCAGTCAGTTCAACATTTTTTAGTGGAGTCCATGGGTTTTTCCTAGACGAAATACCTGGTTGGAAGAAGTAAGTACTGTTGGTTCCCATTTCATGAAAGTCAGTTAACACATGAGGGCGCCATTGATGAAACTGTTTAATTCGCGCTCGAGATTCCGGATGAGTCAATAACAACCAATCTCGATTTAAGTCAAACCAGTAATGGTTTGTTCGACCTGAAGGCCAAGCTTGCTGATGTTCACGGTGATTGGGGTCAGACACCAGGTTTTTACCTTTATGCATATTTGCCCACTGAGCAAATCGAGACAGGCCGTCAGGATTTATACTTGGATCGAGTAAAACAATATTGTCGTTCAGTAACTCATCTATCAGTTCATCCTGACCTGCAGCGAGATAATAAGCAATTAAAAGGGCAGCATTCGAACCTGACGGTTCGTCGCCATGAACGCTGTAGCCCATCCAAATAACTAATGGGTCGTTTTTATCTGTAGATTGACCTAAGTTTCGAATATGTTTAGTTTGGATTGCAGCTAAATTCTGTTGATTTTCAGGAGAACTAAAAGCCAATAGATAAAGTGGACGGTTTTCGTGAGTACGACCCGTTTCGACTAAGCTAACGCGGTCTGACTGAGAAGCCAACACCTGCATATAGTTAGCTATCTGATCATGACGCACGTGCCATTCACCTACCGACGCCCCTAATGCTTGACTGGGTGTAGTAATGTCTGCTTTATATTGAGTACCTGTTGGTAAATAAGTAATATCTTCAATAGCTAAAGCTTGCGGACTGATGAAAAACAACACAAAAGCAAAATTTCTAAATAGTAAACACATAAAATTAGTCCAATAAGTCAAAATTTAGAAAAATGTTCGCACGTTTTAGTCAAAATTAACATAAGGAAAGATGATTACTTGAGTGTTTCACTCAAGTAATTTTGTTATTATGTTTATAGAAATATTTTAGAGGTAGATAGCCCATGATTAACATTTCAGAAACAGCGCAAGCACATTTCTGCAAGCTGCTCGCAAACCAAGAGACTGATACCAATATCAGAGTGTTTGTGGTTAGCCCCGGCACACCCAGTGCAGAATGTGGGGTGTCTTATTGTCCACCAGATGCGATAGAAGAATCAGACACTGTGCTAGAATTTAATGGTTTTGATGCAGTCGTAGATCTAGAAAGTGTGCCTTTCCTGCAAGAAGCTGAAATTGATTTTGTCACTGACCAAATGGGCTCACAACTCACCCTCAAAGCGCCAAACGCCAAAGCACGCAAAGTAGATAGTGACGCACCTTTAGCTGAACGAGTGAGTTACATGATTGAAGCAGAAATCAATCCGCAACTTGCTAGCCACGGTGGTAACGTGACATTAGTTGAAATCACAGAAGAAAAAGAAGCCGTATTACGATTCGGTGGTGGTTGTAACGGTTGCTCACAAGTGGATCTCACCTTGAAAGAAGGTGTAGAAAAACAAATGCTTGAACAATTTCCTGGTGAATTAATAGCAGTAAAAGATGCCACCGAACATAAAGCAGGCGAACACTCTTACTACTAGGCTTGAAACCCAATACTAGCTCAGCAAGGATATAAACATTAACTGGTCGCAGCGTTTAGCCAATGACCCAAGTAAAAGCTGGATTTTTTTCAAACGTGGTTTAGGCATCTTTTGCTTAGGGGTAATAGCAGTATTAATAGGCGCAAAAGTCGCGCCTGTTATTCAAAACCCAGGTCTAGTGTTATTGGTAGTAGGTAGCTTATATTCCATTAGGGGCTATCTAGGCATTCTGGTTCACCGTATGATAGTTAGCTTTAAACCGCCACCTTCCCCTTTCGACAAAGATAAATAAAGTATCCTCCCAAGCTTATACCTCGAAACAATAAAAAGAGTAACATTGCCATCCATAGACCTTTGTTTGCGTAAGATAAAAACACACAAAAAGCAGGAAAGTAAATTACCAACCCACATAACAACATACTATTTCGCATGGCTTGTGACCGAGTCAAACCCACAAAAACCCCATCAAAAAAGAAACACCAGTGGGCGATGATAGGCAAACAATACACAAAGGCTAAGTAGTCTTGCATTTCTAATTGAAGGATCGGTTGATCCGTTATTACAGAGGTGATCTCAGTTCCCCATACAATAAAAATCGACGAATAAATGATTGCAACTATGGTGGACCACACCAATCCATGTAAGGTGACATGTATGATGCCATCAGCATTTTTTTGTCCTTTTTGTTCACCCACCAATGCTTCTGCTGCATAAGCAACACCGTCTAATCCAAGGGCAATTAAGGAAAAAAACTGCATCAGAATAGCGTTGATTGCTGCTGAAATAGAGCCAAATCCTACCCCTCTAAAAATAAGAAAAGCGATGCATGCTTGTAAGATAAGGTTTCGAAAAAACGTGTTACCGTTAAGGGATAGCAGAGAATGTAAATATGTTCCTGAGAACCACTTTTTTTGTATTATTGGCTTACCAACCAATTTCAATGCCACAATTATACTTATGATTGAGATGGAATATTCAGCGACAA
>CAJQKX010000639.1 GCA_905479025.1 uncultured Paraglaciecola sp. | reverse complement strand
CGAAAAGCTTAACCAAAAATATTATCAAGCGAACCTCGCGGGCTTGCATTTTCATTTATATTCTCACCAAGGAGGTTTTTCTCTGCAAACTAATGGGTTTAGTGCAAACCAGTTAGGGTTCTGTAGCAATATTTTGAACGAAATAGTTGCCAATAAAGATTTTTCTAGTGGCTTTTCTCAGGTGAAAGCCAAACAATATCAGGGCTTATCTAATGCACTATTAAACAAACCCATCAACCGTCTTTTTTCAAAACTTTCTGTTCTTATGCAACAACAAAACCACGACCCATCAGAAATGGCTCACGTTATGCAAAATTTAACACCTGATGATGTATGGGTCACTAAAGAAAAGTTACTTAATCAATTTCATTTAGAAGGACTGATATTTGGTGATTGGAGTAAGGATGAAGCATACAGTTTCAGTGCTGACATCAAAAAATTCAGAATACAGCATGCAACATATGACAAGATTCACAGGGGTGTAGCAGATATTAGACACGGTGGAGTCATTTCCTACCAAGTAGAATGCCAACATAAAGATCCCGCTGTTGTCATCTACTTTCAGGCCCCTGACATGAGTCTCAAAAATGTGGCCCTGACCATGCTTGCAGAACAATTAATTGCCACCCCATTTTTTAATCAACTGCGCACCGAGCAACAACTCGGTTACTTAGTCGGTAGTGGCTACATAGCCTACAATCAGTATCCTGGCATAGGCTTTTACATTCAGTCACCCCATCATCCTGTTGAGTACCTTATTGATGAAATTCATGTATTTCTTCATAAAATCGTTAAAAATATTAACCAATATAGTCATGTATGGGATGCGCTCAAAAAAGGCGTGATGCAACAATTATTGGAGAAAGATACCAATCTAAGTATGAAAAGTCAGAGGTTGTGGATGGCCATAGGCAATCTAGATAGAACATTCACATACAACTCTCAAATGATCCAAACTATCTTAGATATTGATTTTTATGAGCTCAAGTCCTACCTAATTTCACTCGTATCCCGTCAAGATTTTGGAGAAGCCATATTGTTCAGCTCAGGACAACATGCCCCTATTTCACTCAAAACCGAAGTCATAACCAACATTCAACGTTTTAAATCCAGCAGCCAATATATTTGATATTGGTGAAAATCAGCTGAAAAAACAGCAAATAACCACTTTTCTCAATAAGACGCCCGTTTTACAAGATTAATACTTGTAGCCGCTCTATAATTTATAGTGCATAGATACGGATATAAAGCCATTTAAGTTTAAGTTTAAGTTTAAGTTTAAGTATAAGTATAAGTATAAGTATAAGTATAAGTATAAGTATAAGTATAAGTATAAGTATGAAAAGTTAGTTACTACCTTTGGGTGAGAAGTGTATATTCGCAATTATTAACATTCCGCAGATTTTTTTTGACCAAGTTATTTTGACTTTTTTAGTTACCTGCGTTCATGGGGTAAACAATGTCTTTGTTAAATACACTAAGCCTGAGGGCTTAATACAAATACAGTCACTAACAGTTTAGAAGACACTAGTGGGTTTATGTGGTTTAGGACTTTTGAAGGCCTAAGCTGTTTTGGTGGCTATGAGTTCAAAAACTATCGGCATTCTCATAAAAAGCCCCATTTCTTACAGAATGATTTCACTAAAAAATTACTTTTAGACTCACAAGGTAACCTTTGGGTAACCACCCAAAACGGACTAGCAAATTACAATCCCTTAAAAGATAATTTTACCAATTATAATAAAGATAATAGTGATATAAAAAATCGGCCGCAAGCGTCCGAGTTTAAAACAGCCCCAACGGTTTGGCGTCCATTTCTTTTTTATCCAGCCCGATTAGTTGGTTTTGAACATATTTTCTGGTGGTCTCTTCATTCGCATTGTCAATGGTTTTAAAAAAATAGCTATGTGTCCAAAGCTTACCACCCAAAAGTATCATTTCTTGAGCTCTCGATATAACTTAAAAAACTCTCTCGCTGGGATGCTTTTTATAACTTGCATTACATGAATAGGAGCTATTTTTGGTTCGCCTTTGAAAACTATGTGAATGTGATCTTCTGGGATTGCTAACTCCTGAATATCAAAATTGTATTCATATGCTATCTTGTGAATAATAGCTTTCATCACTTCACGATAATGCTCAAAAAATACTTTGTGAGGATACTTCAGTATCCAAACAAAGTGATACATTAATCGATATACGTGATGTGTATTTCTCTGAAGTTACATATGGTGGAAAGCATAAACTGGAAAAGACCCACTTTACACTGTTCAGCAAAGGGGTGAGGCCGCAAGGATTGTGCTCCGCTGGTTAAAACCAAAATTCATTACATCCAATAATATTCACTTAAGTCATAACCAAGAAATAGGCTGGCACCTTGGCAATGCCTGCTAATGTTGAGTTTTAATTTTATTAAATAAAATATATCCAACCCAACTTTGCAATAAGAAAGTTAGGTTGGATATAAAAAAAGGCTGCTATATCAACTTACTTAGTAATAAGAACGCCCTTCCTCAAGCATCTTTTTCAAGCTATGTGCTGGGGTAAACTTATCGCCAAGTAACCCTTGATAATGCTCTAACCTAGCAACCACATGAGCAATGCCTAACGTATGCATATATCGGAAAGGTCCTCCCAAAAAGGGGGGGAAACCGATACCAAATATGGCACCAATATCGCCATCACGTGCATTTCGCACCACTCCCTCGTCTAAACACATGGCGGCTTCATTCAACATCAATAACACACATCGCTCAGATATTTGCTCATGACGCATTTTGCTTGCTGGCGTAATACCTAATAATGTGTAAATCGACGAGTCTACTTCTTTGCCAGGTTTCTTAGCGGAGTAATCATAAAATCCCCGTTTATTTTTCTTACCTTTGCGATCATCCGCCAAAATTTTGTTGAATCCTGGATTAGACGCAAAACGATCACCAAACTGAGCCTGTAAAATAGGACCAATTTTAGTCCCCACATCAATGCCTACTTCGTC
>CAJQKX010000638.1 GCA_905479025.1 uncultured Paraglaciecola sp. | reverse complement strand
CATGCGATCGGCTTCGTCCATAACAAGGATTTCTAATTCGCAAAACTTCACTGCATTTTGGTTGTATAAGTCAAGTAGGCGACCAGGTGTGGCAACTAATATATCCACACCTTTTCGTAATTTGATCATTTGTGGATTAATACCCACGCCGCCAAATACTACTGCAGACTTTAAAGGTAGGTCTTTACCATAAGTTTGAACACTTTCTGCTATTTGTGCTGCCAACTCTCTTGTGGGAGTCAGTATCAGTGCTCGTGCTTGGTTAGGTCTAGCTGATTGCCCCTGACTCAGTAAATGTAATATAGGCAGAGTGAAACCAGCCGTTTTACCGGTACCTGTTTGTGCCGCAGCCATTACGTCGCTACCTTGTAATACCGCTGGTATGGCTTTAGCTTGAATGGGTGAGGGTGTGGTGTACCCTTTACTGGCTATAGCGGATAAAATTTTTGTTGATAGGCCTAGGTCGGCAAAACTCATAGATAATTCTCAAATAGGGTGATTAGCTTATTTGTCTGGAAAATTGTAGATATTGTCAGACATAGCTTAAATTTTAAACAGCTTAAAATAGTCGCGGGAGGATACAGTAAACAACACACAATAGCACTTAGACTATCAATAAAATACCGCAAGTCAGTGAAGTCTTGCGGCATTTTCTAAACTCTTGCGAGTATCTAATTGACTAGTTTACGAACCGGGACGTGTTGCTGGTGCGGCCGTTGCATTCGATAAACTTGAAAACGACTTACCAGAGCGTTTAACTTCTGGTCTGGCGGCGTCGTCCAGAGAACCGATTTTAACATCAACAAAAGCTTCATCAATGGAAGCAGGTCGAGCCATAGGAGCAGACACTGATTCTTTCTTAGCCGGCTTAGCAGGAACTTTCAAAGACGCGGTCTTACTGGGAGCTTTCTTAGTGGGCTCTTTTCTGACTGGCTTAGTCATCTGTTTTTTTACAGAAACAGTTGCAGGCACAATACTTTCGGTTGCATTTTCACTTGTAGTTGCAGGTTCAGCAGCCGGTTCGGGTGAATCGACACCTTGGTCAGACTTTGTCGCTGATTCCAGTGCTACCTGAGCTGGTTTTTCTTCAGGTTCAGATACTACAAGTGTTGTTTCGACTGCGGGTGTGTCAACAGGTTCATCAAACTGAAGTTCATCTTGTGTGACATCCGTCGCTTCAGTTTTTAAAGGTTTGTCTTTATCATCCGCTTCTTTACGACGTTTTTGACCCGCCGCTCGAATATGTCTAGGAGAACGACGACTACTACGAGTAGGAGTTGTAGACTCTTCATCTTTATTGGTTTCGGTAACTGCTTGTGTGTCTGTGGTTTCAGAAACAAGTTCTGATGCTTCGTCTACTGGTACTGTTTCAATCGTTTTTTGCTCATTAGTTGCTGTATTCTCTAATACTGTACTATTTTGAACGACTGTTTTGGGCTGCTCAATAATGTCGGTCTGAGTTTCTTGAACAGGGGCGATAACTTTATTTTGTTCATCATTATTATCGTCAACTCTAACACTTCGCCTTGTATCTCGGCGCTTTCTGCGTTCTGCTACCTTTTCTTTTTTCTTGGCTGGTGCCGGAGATGAGGCAGGTGATGGTGCGGTGCTTTTTGACACCATAGCTGCATCTTGTATTGCCTCTACAGGTTTGTCGTCGCGGCGGGGCTTACGGTTATCATTTCTAGGTTTACGAGCAGAACGTTCTGTACGATTAGCAGACTGTTCACCATGCTCTTTACGCTCATGATTTTTGCTATTACGTTTGTTTCTATCTGGGCGAGCATTTCTATTTTGACGCTGATTAGTACCTTGATTACGTGTATGAGTCGTTTTCTTAGGAACTACTTTTTCTTCAGCTTTAAATAACTGAGAAATCCATTTGCTAACTTTATCAAATAAACTTTCTGATTTAGTTTGAGATGAAGTTTTACCCGTAGATGCTTTTTTCTGTTCAGGTGCAATAAGACTTTGCAGCGCAGGTTGTTCTTTAGCCATCGCTGGTGCAACATTTTTATCAGTAATATTTTCTTCTTGCTCAATTAATGGCAGGTTATAACTCATTTCCTGAACCGCATCATCTGGGCGTCTGCGAGCAACGCTATACTGCGGTGTTTCCATCTTAGGATTAGGTATAATAACTAACTGAACACTATGACGTTTTTCAACGCTGCGAACAGACTTACGCTTTTCATTTAGTAAGTATGTTGCAACATTAACCGGTAACTGGGCTTCTATTTGACCAGTATTATCTTTAATACTTTCTTCTTCCATAATGCGAAGCACAGATAATGCTAATGACTCAGTTCCACGAACCGTTCCGTGACCACTACATCTTGGACAAACATTATTAGCTGAATCACCTAAAGATGGACGTAAACGCTGACGAGACATTTCTAGTAAACCGAAACGTGAAATACGACCTAATTGTACCCTTGCTCTGTCACCCCTGACTGCGTCCTTCATACGATTTTCAACTTCACGTTGATGACGCACTGGGGTCATATCAATAAAATCGATGACGACTAATCCGCCGGCATCACGCAAGCGTAATTGACGTGCAATTTCGTCTGCCGCTTCAAGATTGGTATTAAAGGCTGTTTCTTCAATATCGCTACCTTTAGTTGCTCGAGCAGAGTTTATGTCTATTGAAATCAACGCTTCAGTAGGATCAATCACTATTGAGCCGCCAGACGGAAGCCTTACTTCACGTTGAAAAGCTGATTCGATTTGGCTTTCAATTTGATAGTGGCTGAACAGAGGCACATCACCGTTATAAAGTTTTACACGGTTAGCATAGTCAGGACGCATCTGTTCGACATGTTTTAATGCTCTTTCGTGTACAACGGCATTATCGATGAGAATTTCACCAATATCACGTCTAAGGTAATCACGAATAGCACGAACGACTACATCACTCTCTTGGTGGATAAGGAATGGAGCAGGGCGAGAGTCAGCCATATCTTTAATTCGGCCCCAACCTGATACTAGGTAATCTAAATCATATGCAAGTTCTTCAGTTGTTTTACCTACACCAGCGGTTCTGACGATTAACCCCATGCCTTCTGGGAGATCTAAGCCGTTTAAGGCCGCTTTTAATTCAGTACGTTCATCGCCTTCAATACGACGAGATACGCCGCCAGCGCGAGGATTGTTTGGCATTAATACTAGGTAACTGCCTGCAAGACTGATAAAAGTGGTTAAGGCTGCCCCTTTTTGGCCGCGCTCTTCTTTATCAATTTGAACAATGACTTCTTGGCCTTCTTTGATCACCTCTTTAATATTTGGGCGACCTTCAAACCTATAACCTTGAGGAAAGTAAGTTCGGGCAATTTCTTTTAAAGGAAGGAAACCGTGACGATCAGCGCCATAGTCAACAAACGCAGCTTCTAAGCTCGGCTCAACGCGTGTAATCGTGCCTTTATATATATTGGATTTTTTTTGTTCATGACCTGGACT
>CAJQKX010000637.1 GCA_905479025.1 uncultured Paraglaciecola sp. | reverse complement strand
GCCAGCTAATGCAACAGTAAGGAATATGGAACAAGCCATCGTTGCTGCTGACAAAATAGGATTCCCATTGGTTGTGCGCCCTTCTTATGTTCTAGGTGGTCGTGCTATGGAAATTGTTTACGATATTAACGACCTTAAACGGTATTTAAACAACGCAGTAAAAGTTTCCAATGACTCACCTGTATTGTTAGACCGCTTCTTAGACGATGCTATCGAAGTCGATGTAGATGCTATTTGCGACGGCAAAGACGTCGTCATTGGTGGCATTATGGAGCATATCGAACAAGCCGGCGTTCACTCCGGTGACTCGGCCTGTTCATTACCTGCTTATTCTTTAAGCTCAGAAGTTCAAGATGTCATGCGTCAGCAAGTGAAATCCATGGCGTTGGAGCTGGGTGTGATAGGTTTGATGAATACCCAATTTGCTGTGAAAGATGGTCAAGTGTATTTAATTGAAGTAAATCCTCGTGCTGCACGAACCGTCCCCTTTGTATCAAAAGCCACGGGTATGGCGCTGGCTAAAATTGGTGCAAGAGTCATGGCCGGTCAGTCACTTGTGTCACAAGGTATTACCAAAGAAATCATTCCTCCGTATTTCTCGGTTAAAGAAGTCGTACTACCTTTTGCTAAGTTCCAAGGTGTTGATCCATTATTGGGGCCAGAAATGCGTTCAACAGGTGAAGTGATGGGCGTAGGTGATAGTTTCGAAGAAGCCTATGCAAAAGCAAACTTAGGTGCCAGTCAACCAATTCCTGTTGGTGGTAAAGCCTTGTTATCTGTTCGTCTAAACGATAAGAATCGGGTAATAGAATTAGGCCAAGCTATGCTTTCCAAAGGTTTCACTATAGAGGCGACGAAAGGTACAGCCACGGTATTAAATAATGCTGGTGTTAAATGTTCCATGGTGAATAAACTCAGCGAAGGTCGTCCAAATATTGTAGATGCCATTAAAAATGGTGAATACTGCTATATTGTTAATACGACCGAAGGGCGTCAAGCGATTGATGACTCTGTATATATTCGTAAAGAAGCATTGTTAAATAAAGTGGCTTACACCACGACTATGAACGCTGCATTCGCAACGGTTAATGCCAATAAAGCTGACGATAGAGCACGAGTCACATCGGTTCAGGATTTACACATGCGTATCCAAGCATCATAATCAAAATAAGGACTGAATATTAACTGGTTGAAAATAGATATTTAGCCCTTATTGATAAATTTACACACAACAAAAAATAAGAGAGTTGTTGATATGACCCTATATCCAATGACAGCTAAGGGAGCAGAATTGCTCCGTGAAGAGTTGAAATATTTAAAATCGGTAAAAAGACCGCAAATTGTTAAGTCTATTGCTGAAGCAAGAGAGCATGGAGACCTGAAAGAAAACGCTGAGTATCATGCTGCGCGTGAACAACAAAGTTTTTGTGAAGGGCGTTTGCAAGATATTGAAGGTAAGTTGTCCAATATTCAAATTATTGATGTCACTAAAATGACTAATAATGGGAAAGTTATTTTTGGTACCACAGTGACTATTATTAATGTGAAAACCGATGAAGAAATCACTTACCGGATAGTGGGTCAGGATGAAGCTGATATCAAGAATAACTTAATTTCAGTGGGCTCGCCTATAGCTAGGGGGTTGATTGGTAAGTCTGTAGACGATATCGCTAATATTCAAACGCCTAAAGGTATGATTGAATTTGAGATAATTGCAGTGGAATACATTTAGACAAGCATTTTAGTCTAAAAGTCAGTAAGAGCCCCTTTGGTTGATTGGCGTTTGTATTCTAAATCTTTCCTTTAAGATTACGGGTATCTATCAACAGCTGCCTTATTTATTTCAACAATTGACATCACCCTGTGTGTATACTTTTGATGTTTCTTTAATCAAATCATTGATATTAGGAATGATGAAAATTTCTTCTGATATTTTTTGTATTATATTAGTCTTCAACATTATCCCCATGATATTTAGGCTGTCAGTATTTCTATGCGCCGGCCGTGATAGTTTAGATATATTCTTGGTATTCCTAAATAGTGGCAATCGTATCAATGATAAAAAAATAGTTGCGTATTGTTCAACAGGTTCCATCGCGGGTGTATCAAAACTATTTACTTGACCTTTAATGACCACTTCAAGTTGATTGAGACGTTACCAGATCTGATGGAATTAATAAGATAAATTAGTATTTACATCTTCAGAGTGAAAAGTTAAACAAGATGAGAAGCACCGTTTTATATGTTACGACAGTACTGATATGGGGTTCTACATGGCTTGCAATCGAATACCAGCTAGGTGTTGTTGCACCTGAAGTATCGTTAGTTTACCGTTTCTCAATTGCTGCATTATTGATGTGGATATATTGCTTAATTAAGCAGTTACCGATGCAATTTAGTATTAAAAATCATTTTTTCTTTATGACATTAGCTTGTTGTAACTTCGGATTTAATTACTTAATTCTGTATTGGGCACAAAATTACTTAACTTCAGCCATGACCTCTATAGCGTTTTCTACATTATTAATAATGAACATTATCAATACCCGAATATTTTTTGGCAGACCTATCGCTCCTCGTATTCTTATCGGCGCAACCTTAGGCCTAGTAGGTATTATTGCTCTGTTTTGGCAAGACATTAAAACCTTAGACTTTGCCAGTGAAGCGATAATCGGTTTGGGGCTTTCGTTAGGCGGTACCTTTGTTGCCTCATTGGGCAATATGACCAGTGTGCGTAATTCAAGCAACAATATTGGTATTATGCAAGGCAATGCATGGGGTATGTTATACGGTAGCTTATTTCTGCTCATCTTTACTTTGAGCAGTGGCTCTGAATTTAGCTTAGATACTAGGCTTCCCTATATTGCTTCTCTTCTGTACCTAAGCATATTTGGTACGGTCATCGCTTTTGCTTGTTATTTTTTATTATTAAAAGACATAGGCCCTGACAAAGCCAGTTACTCTGTGGTGTTGTTCCCTGTGGTAGCTGTGACATTAAGTATGCTGTTTGAAGGGTTTGTTTGGCAAACGAGCACTGTGATTGGTTTTGTTTTGGTACTGATAGGTAATGTGATTGTGCTTACCCCGATGGATAAGATGAGAGTTATATTGGCTGGCACAAAGGGAGTGGAGCAGGGGGGAGGTTAAGGCATTCCTGTTGCGCTATTATAACTTGAGTCAATTATAACGAGAGGACTTTATGATTATAGCTGTTTTGCAAGTTTACCTAATGCCTGACCCGTCACTCGATTCACCGTCCATTCATCCATGGGCTGCGCGCCTAAAGATTGATAGAAATCGATAGCGGGCTTATTCCAATCCAATACCCACCACTCTAAACGCCCACAATTTAATTCTATGGCAAGAGATGCTAAATATCCTAGCAGGATCTTACCTAGTCCTTTGCCTCGCATCGTGGGTTGCACGTACAAGTCTTCTAAATAAATACCTGGGCGACCAAGAAACGTTGAAAAATTATGGAAGTACAACGCAAATGAAACGGCCACGCCATTATATTCACCAATCACCACTTTGGCATATGGTGTTTCGCCAAACAGGCTTTGTTTCAGTGTGGCTTCGTCAGCAATGACTTCATGTAACAGTTTTTCGTAATCGGCCAATTCTCGAATGAACCTAAGGATCAGTCCGGCGTCATTGATGGTTGCTGGGCGAATAGTAAAATGAGGATTGCGGGTTTGAGTGGGCATTTGACTAACTATCCTTCAGTTGCTTTTTATTCCAACAGGCCAAACAAAACATTATTAAAGACAAACACCAAACTGGCCAATCACCAAACGAACGGTATGGGGTATATCCCTTAACTTGTTGGACAACATCACTCAGTACTGCAGCTTCGAACTGAGGTAATCTACTTTGAATTTGACCTCGGTGATCGATAAAAGCGGTGATACCGTTATTGGTTGTACGTAACACGGGTAAACCGAACTCTTTGGCCCGCACTTGTGCAATTTCTAAATGTTGGGCTGGACCATGAGAGCCACCAAACCAAGCATCATTACTAACAGTGATAATAAAGTCAGTGTTGAAGTATAGGTTAGCGGAAATCTGCTTGGGAAAAGCGATCTCGAAGCAGATTGCCGGGGCAAAGTGATACCCCTTTACCTTTAAATTAGATTGTTGATAATCACCTCGGCTAAAGGATGACATGGGCAAGTCAAATATAGGGGCTAAACCACGTATCCAATTTTCTAATGGAATAAATTCGCCTATGGGCAGTAAGTGGTGTTTTGCAAAACGATTAGCATGAAAATAATAGTAGTGGCCGTGTTCATTGGCATCTTCATCATCATCTTTATCATTTTGATGCTTTTGTCCTAAACCGATTAAGTTGTTGTAGGCTTCTTGTGTTTCAAAGTTGTAGTTAACAATACCCGTGATAAGGCCTGTGTTTGTTTGTGCGGCTAGGTTATCTATTTGTTTAATATAATCTGCGGCTAACGGCTCAAGTTTAGGAATAGCCGCTTCAGGCCAAATAATCACATCATTGTTCCAATGATCAGCACTCATATTTTTATATTTGTCCATAGTGGGCTGATCTTGCTCTGGTGTCCATCGCAGGGCTTGCTCTATATTGCCCTGGACCATTGCAATACGGGCACTCTCACCACTTGGTTTTGCCCATTGATATTGGTTTAACGCTACACCTGAAACAAAGAGTACGGTGACAACAATAATACTAGGAAGCCATTTCTTATCAGCTAACCATATAGCAAGTGCCGTGCTAATGAGTACCGTCAAACCTGAAACACCAAACTCGCCAATGACTGGGAACCATCCTGC
>CAJQKX010000636.1 GCA_905479025.1 uncultured Paraglaciecola sp. | reverse complement strand
GTTAAAGTCAATAGAATCGCCCGGGCCCGTCAACATTGAGGGTACTGAAAAACTCACTTCTCTTCGGAGAGGATCTAAATTTCCAACGACCAAATGCTCCTGCCAGACTGGTGTCTTATCACTATCCTTTCGGAGGGGGGAATGCATCTCTTTTAACTCAACATCTCCTTTGGGTGTGAGTTGAATTAAATCAATTATAGACAGAACCTCTACTGGCTCTTTGCTGTCATTTTTTGTAGGAAAAACTGGCACACGATCTTGTGCAAAAGAGTATTGTGTCGGAACTGAAGTGCGCTGAAAGTAATTAATACAGCCTAAGACATTTATTTTGACATCACCAAGCGCTATGTTTAAGAGCGGATCAATGTTTTTGGTAGAAAGATAAAAACGGATTTGAAAACACGAGCCGTCTATTTTACTGATAGCCTCTTTCAGTCCTCTTAATACAAAAAATGCAAATTTTTCCGGATATGATAAAAAATCTCTAAGATATTCTGTTCCATTTTCCAGCGGCGTTACCGAAGGGAGAAAATTATTTTGCGATCCGAGAGCCAAACATTCAAATGTATTTGGGGACAGCCAGTACAAAGGATATTCTGATGGCTTTCCAATGGACACTGAAACGATATCAGAAGTGAAAGCCTTCCAAAGATAACTGCGGCGAGCGCTGTGCATCGGCAGATAAAATTCCAGCTCCTCAAGATCCAACGCGGAAACTTCTTGATCGAGGTCTAGACTTGTAACTTCGAAGCTAACAGAGCTGTTTACTGCTATGTTACAGTTTGGAATGTCAAAGCCAAATGGCGCCACATCTAAAGATAAGGCCGTTATTTCGATAGGATGAATATTGGTATCTTGCGCAACTGAGTATGTGCAGTTAAAACTTTCTGAAACTGGAACTGTAACTTCTTGGCCTTTTTTTATATTTTGTTTACCTTCTAAATTATTATCTTTGTGAGCTAAAGCAAAACTGCAGTATGTTGGTGCGCCTAAAAGCATCAAGGGACTTATCATGCGCAGTAAGTCTAGCGCCATCTTCGGATGATTTTCATCAATCTGACTTGAAAGGCGCGCTGCTAAAAACGCAAATGAGTCTGAGAGACGTTGAATATTTGGATCCAAGCATTTCCCTGCAGATACCCCCAAGGATTTAGCCTTTTGCGGATGTTTTGTTTCAAATTCTTCAAGCGATCTTTTAAGGGCATCTAATTCATACTCAAACGATTGGAGTGTTTTGTCCATTAAGAATCCAGCTCCAATTGTTGATCAAAAATAGAGATTTCCGTACCAAAATTAATTTCTTTTACAATTTTTCCATCCAAAACTTGAGCCTCAATGAAAATCACAAAGGCATTTTTTGAATCATTTTTTTCAACCTCGAAGGCAGTTATCGAAAGCAATCTTGTTTCAAACTCTAAAAAATGCTTTCTTAGACCTCTTTTAAAATCCAATTCACGGTCTGAATTGATATAATGCCATATTGCTTCCATTCCGTAGCACAAATTACTCTTTTTAACCAACTTTAACTCGTCTCCCACCTCGACTCCCGGTGTTAAAGTTTGAATAAACGTTAAAAGATGTAGGTTGATAGCTTGAGCAATGTCATCATCTTCAGATTCAGATTCAGATTCAGTTAAAAAAGATCTTGAAAAGCTCATTAATCAGATCTTGCATTTAAATTTGTTGAAATATTTATTTCTCCAGCAACACAGTCAATTTGATACTGAGGCACGATTGAAATATCGCAATTGAGTTGATCAAGCGTGTTATCCTGCGTTTTTACTGATACAACTGCATCTTTTAAGGGGAACTGTGCTAGACCCTCTGCCGATGCACTTTCCATACTTGCACAATACTGGCTAATCCAATCAATAAGACGGCCTTCGCACTCTGACGCGGTAGTAACCTTCCCTATTAAAAATCGAACCTGAATCTTCAGATAATGAACCATTCTACAGGCGATTAACACGGTCTGAATTTGGGTCAAGACTTCCAAGTTGCCAGATCCGCGACAGTTGTGAACTGATCTATTGCCAACGAAATAAAGGTCGTGAGATCTCAAACTTTCACACAGCGGTATAAAACCTTGGTCTGAATAAAATTGGCCAAGACCGCGGGTGAACCGTACTTTTGCCACGTGGCGTCTTACAGAGCCAAAAGGCAACGGAGCACACGGCTCAGATAAAACAGCGCCTAATTTCCTTTTTGGGCCAATAAGCTTTAGATAGCCAAACCAAGCGGTTCGTTCAAATTCTGCTATAATTGAGCGCAGAAACTCTGTACCAGCGTTTCCCCAAAGTCCACTGGCTTGGGATGGCAATTGACTAAAATTAAAACCGATATTTAGATTTTCATACCTAGTCCGCATTAAAATTTCTGGGAGGACCAGTCCCAAAAAACGAGAGCTTTTATGATTTCTCAGATCGCTCCATCCAATGTAATCCTCACTATTTAAGATGTTATTAATTCTAATAGTTTTAGTTTTCCATCCCGCATCAACCTCTCCAAAAAAATCCTCCGCAATAGATGTAATAATAGGACAAGCGCAGATCTCGCCTAACGAACACAATAGTTGCGCTGTGTATAGATCGTCAAATTCTTGAGCCATATCCAATGACAGGTAATGGTCAATAAAAACAACTCCAAACGGTTGACCGCCTAAAGTGTCTAATTCGCGTACCCCCATTTGATTTTGTAAAAATGTGTTTTTAACAGATATTTGAGAATTTAGATCCTGACTAATTTCAACCCATGACATATCCATGACTTTTATTATTATTTCTCTTGGTTTATTAACATCCCAAACTACGTTCTGGACTCCACGCCACCGCGCTTCAAGTGTGCTAAAATGGTCATTTTCTAAAATTTCTGATAATTGTACCGAAATAACCCGTTCTATTTCCAGTATTATTTGAGCAGCTTCATATCGAAGCTGCTCAACAGACTTGCACTGGCTAAGTGCACTCCATATGTTTAAAGTCGTATCCCTGCCCACCAAAATTTTGGTGGGCGGGTTAGGCCATGCTTCTTGTGATAAAGCCTCCGAACCACTAAGCATTATAGCTCCCTTATCCTGGAATTTTTGTGACCATTCTGACAGAGGTTGTTAGTTCCTCTAGCTGAAGCCAAGGACGAAGATAGGCAACTGCAGAATACGCTCCTGGCTTCCCAGGCTGTTCTACAACTTCAATCATGCTCTCGGCCAGTGGCGTTCTGTTGCGCGCATCACCTATTGCACCTGCAGCTGTGAATTGACCTATCCATGCCGTTAGCATACTTTGGATGTCGTCTTTCTCCATATTGGAACCTAGCATATCCCGCCCCATGACTTTGAGGTAATGAGCGATCCGACTGGCTGCCATGATGTATGGAAGACGGGCGGAAATAGCTGCATTTGAAGTTGCATCAGGGTCTACAAATACCTTTGGTCTTTGGGTAGTCTGGCTACCAACAAATACTCCAAAATCCGTGGATTTGTAGTGAACCAGTGGCATAAAGCCTAGATCGCTTAGCTCTTTTTCACGCTCATCTGTCAAATTGACTTCGATAGGGCATTGTTGGATTTTGTCGCCTGCATCGCTTTTGTAAACTAGGTTTGGTAAGCTTTCTACCTTGCCGCCATTTTCGAGACCTCTAATGCCTGTACACCAGCCAAATTCAGTAAACGCATGATTTAATTTAAGCGCTAATTCATATGCCGCATTAGACCAAACTAGCTCCGAATTATCAGTTGGCCTCTGATTCCCGTCCATGTCTAAGCTCAGTTCAGAGAAATCAAATGTCTTGGCCGAAAGCCCGTTTGCACCATAAGGCATCCTAGCTAAGGTGCTTGGCAATGTCAGTGTCACGTAGCGAGAGTCATCACTGTCTCGAAATGAGTTCCAACCTGCGTATGTTGGTGATGCAAACGCCGCAGCAACTGGTCGACCCTCGTCAAATTTTTCGAATGTCTCATACTCAAACATTTCAGGACCAGCGGCTGCTAGTAAAGGTGCATGACAAGCGGCTGCTACCTCTGCCATGTAAGTAAGTAGTGATGAATCTTCATCACTGAAGTTAAAGTAATAGTCCCCAACTAACGCTCCGTATGGCTCCCCACCAGCCGTTCCAAATTCGTCTTGGTAAAGCGCTTCAAATAGTGGACTCCGATCTACTGCAGGAGCATCCTCAAACTGCTCAAGCAGTTCTTCCTTATTGTAGTCCACAAGCTTAATCTTTTGGTTTGCACCGATCTCACTTTCTCGGACTACCTTGTTAAGCCCACGCCAAGAACCTTCAAGTTCTTTGAATTTTGAGCCTTGCATAACAGCCGAGACTTGCCTCGACATAAGAGCATCAATACCAGCAATAGCTTTTGAAATCGTAACTCCAACATTTTTATCCCACGTAAGAGAACCTTCCATGGCTTGCGCTGCCAACGCTGATAAAAGATCTTTTGTTTGATCAGGAGGCGTCGTTGAAGTCGCGGAAAGCGCTTTATCAAGTATACTAACTTCGCCTGCCGTTTCAGCATTTTCTGCACTAGTCTGTTCGTCAGCCATTATTTATTCTCCTCACTAGAAACCACACCCAAATCGTCTGACAAACTTTTTAAAGCATCCGCATTTTGTAACACTTCTTTTAAAACGTTCTCAAGATCTCTCGACTTTTCGGACTTCGCTAAGATTGCCATTAATTGCACACGCGTTTCGGCTAGTTTCCTTAAAGGCTCAACTTGCTGCACAACCGAATCGGGGCCAAAATCTTTCATAGAATCAAAATTGATCTCAACGGCCATTTCAGTACCATCGTTCTCAATTAAATTATCAACTTTCATAGATACCTTCGGGGCCACTCTTTTTAAGACTTGGTCAAAGTTATCTTTATCAACATTATAAAAAGTCCGCTCATGCAAAGCTTCTCTGTCTTCTCGGTCACCTGAATAGCCACCAATCATACCGATCACAAATGGAAGCTCTTTTGTTTGTTTTGCGCCACCATCTTCTACATCATAAGTTATACTTACTCTATTTTTACTGACACGCTTTTGTTGTGCATTAAGAGCCATTTATTCACCTTCCTGTGTTTAAGCAATTGCTTTAAAAGTTAACTTCGCTTTTTCTAAGTCATATCCCACTTTCTTAGCGCCGGCAGCCAGCTTCCCATTTTCATCTTCAACAAAATGAGAAATAGTTATGTCTGTATAAGCTATGGTAATACTCTCATCCCCAGAGCCACCGGAACCGCCAAAGCTGTAGGACGAAATTCTTGCCGACTTAAGAGCGATTTCCATAGCGGGTTGCAAACCGTCTCCTGTCCGTTTTGTTTTCGTCATCAAAATAAATATTTCAGCCCCCTCATCGCCTGGCGCAAAAAATATCGACTGCAGGGCTGGCGAAGCGCCGTCCATCGTATGCGATATGCTTATCTCGCTTAGACCCGGCACACCGACTTCAGCGTTGGAGACATTTCCGACGTCCATACTGATCGACCGCCCAAATCCAAATGACACTGAATTTATGGAAATCCAATTATCCTTATCATTTATTTTTGGTATGGTTGCTGCGCCTGTTAAATCAGATTTTTTTATTGTTGATATTGAGATGTAGGTATCAGCCATTGGCAAGTCCTTCCTGTTAACCTGAGCGGTCTTAACCAGCACAGTTTTATTAAAAGTTCACATTACTCCACAGTTTAGTTTAAGCAATATCTAATACTTATCTAGTGGTTAAGTACTATTCAATGGCTTTGTTGCACAAATCGGGTGAAGGACGTTCCTCCCCTTTCCCATACGCACTTAGCCTACAGGTTCCGTGACAGGTATACCAAAAGCAGTGTAGCGATTGAGGACGGCGATGCGGATTTGGATTTCTGCGACCTGCCTCTCAAAGTCCCGCGCCATCAACGATTGGCCGAGTAGTTTGATACAGTGCATTTTGGTTTCGACGCGGCTTCGA
>CAJQKX010000635.1 GCA_905479025.1 uncultured Paraglaciecola sp. | reverse complement strand
TACCAGATTGGCCGGACCCCATAACATCGAAACCTTGCTGAAAATCATCAATAGCAAATTGGTGGGTTACCATAGGCTTTAAATCTAACCCTCCTTGGATCAGGCTAGCCATTTTATACCATGTTTCAAACATCTCACGGCCATAAATGCCTTTTATCATCAGACCTTTGAAAATCACTTGATTCCAATCTATCGCTAC
Source organism: uncultured Paraglaciecola sp. (assembly GCA_905479025.1). Next base: position 2,464 of record CAJQKX010000635.1, on the reverse strand, counting down.
ATCGTTAGGTGGGATACCTAACATCGCTATTTTGCCACCATTGTTCATTTTATCGAGCATATCACGCAATGCCACTGGCACACCTGACATCTCAAGGCCCACGTCAAAACCTTCGGTCATACCTAATTCATTCATCACATCTTGCAACTGAGTATTAGATACATTCACCGCACGAGTGGCGCCCATTTTAGTGGCTAAATCTAGTCGATACTCATTTATATCTGTGATGACCACATTTCTTGCGCCAACATGGCGCGCCACAGCAGCAGCCATTATACCAATAGGCCCTGCGCCTGTTATCAAAACGTCTTCGCCAACCAAATCAAATGATAAAGCTGTGTGTACCGCGTTGCCAAAAGGGTCAAAAATGGCGGCTAAGTCACTGGATATATTATGCGGAATTTTAAATGCATTAAATGCAGGTATAGCCAAATACTCGGCAAAGGCACCTTGCCTGTTGACTCCCACTCCAGTGGTATTTCTACATAAGTGGCGACGACCTGCACGGCAATTTCGGCAATGACCACAAGTGATATGCCCTTCGCCAGACACTCTATCGCCTAGTGCAAAGCCGCGCACTTCTTGGCCAATATCTACTACTTCACCGACATACTCATGGCCAACAACCATAGGCACAGGAATAGTTTTTTGTGCCCATTCGTCCCATTGGTAGATATGCATATCAGTACCACAAATTGCGGTTTTATGAATTTTAATTAGTAAATCATTGTGACCAACGGTTGGTTTTTCACACTCAGTCATCCAAATGCCTTTTTCTGAGTGTAACTTGGCTAACGCTTTCATCAGATGACTCCCAACTCTTTGCCGACTTCAATAAAAGCATCGACTGCAAAATCAACTTGTTCAAGACTATGGGCAGCAGACATCTGGGTGCGGATCCGCGCTTGTCCTTTGGGCACTACAGGGAAAGAAAACCCCACGACGTAGACGCTTTTTTGCAACATTTTATCCGCCATATCGCTGGCCAACTTCGCATCACCTAACATCACAGGAATGATCGCATGATCTTTGCCAGAAAGTGTAAAACCCGCAGCTGACATTCTCTGGCGAAAATGTGCAGTGTTGTCGATTAACTGTTTTCGCAGCGCATCACCATGTTGCATCATTTCAAACACTTTTATAGATGCGGCAACAATTGGCGGTGCAACAGAGTTTGAAAACAGATACGGGCGAGAGCGCTGACGTAGCCAATTAACGACTTCTTTTTTGCCTGACGTATATCCACCAGACGCACCGCCTAGGGCTTTACCCAAGGTACCGGTTAAAATATCCACTCGCCCCATCACATCACAATATTCGTGGCTACCCCGACCATTTTCACCAACAAACCCAGTAGCATGGCAATCGTCGACCATCACCAACGCTTGATATTTATCGGCCAAATCACATATTGCGGCCAAGTCTGCAATCACACCATCCATAGAGAACACCCCATCCGTGGCAATCAGCTTAGTGCGCGCGCAATCTGCGTCAGCTTGAATAAGCTGCGCCTCTAAAGCTTGCATATCGTTATTTGCGTAACGATAACGTTTAGCTTTAGATAATCTCACCCCATCAATGATACTTGCATGGTTCAGTGAGTCAGAGATAATGGCATCTTCAGCATCTAAAATAGTTTCAAATAATCCACCGTTGGCATCAAAACAAGAAGGATAAAGAATAGTTTCTTGTGTGCCTAAAAAGTCACTTATGGTTGCTTCTAACTGCTTGTGAATATCCTGCGTCCCACAAATAAATCGTACCGATGCCACACCAAACCCGTGACTATCTAAGCCTGCTTTTGCAGCATTTATCAGCTCTGGATGATTGGCTAATCCTAAATAATTATTGGCACAGAAGTTAAGTACTTTTTGCTCATGATTAACTTCAATATCAGCTTGTTGGCTTGACGTAATAATGCGCTCATTTTTGAACAGTCCTTGTGCCTTAGTGTCTTCAATTTGCTGCGCCAAGCGAATATAAAAGTCATTTTTCATGGATAATCCTATGTATGGAATGGAAATAAATGAATCATATATACTCAATATGATGAATGATAATTTTTAGTGCTTAAAGTTATACACAAGTGGCAAATTTTTTTTACACTATAGGACAAAAGTTTGTTAAATATTCTTGTCAGGTAAAATAAAAGTATAAATCGCTATATGGTATTGGGCGGAAGGTAAAATGCTTCGTATTTGTTCAACGCTCAGTTCTTTAGCTTCAACTTAGGATTTCACCACAACTCGCACCACAGGCATCTGACTATCAGCCTAAAAGACTACAAATAATAGACAGTCCAAACCAGCAAACAGAATCAACTGAATATGTTGTAACCATGTGATTCAAAAGCGCACTCCGACTAGAGTACACTTTCACACTAAATATATTTTTAAAATAGCTATACTTTGGTAAAAATTAATTACGATTCAATCTGACAGATTAACTACAGCATGACTAATGT
>CAJQKX010000634.1 GCA_905479025.1 uncultured Paraglaciecola sp. | reverse complement strand
CGCTCGATTGCTGACCAAGCACGTACTATCCGAATTCCTGTTCATATGATCGAAACGATCAATAAACTGAATCGTATATCACGTCAAATGCTTCAAGAAATGGGCCGCGAACCCACACCTGAAGAGTTGTCAGAACGCATGTTGATGCCTGAAGACAAAGTCCGTAAGGTATTGAAAATCGCTAAAGAGCCTATTTCAATGGAAACGCCTATCGGTGATGATGAAGATTCACACTTAGGTGATTTCATCGAAGATAGCACTATAGTACAGCCTTTAGACTCAGCTACAGGTGGAAGCTTAAAAGATGCCACTCAAGAAGTGTTAGCTGGCTTAACCGCACGTGAAGCCAAAGTTTTGAGAATGCGCTTTGGTATCGATATGAACACCGATCACACGCTTGAAGAAGTAGGTAAACAGTTTGATGTCACCCGTGAACGTATTCGTCAAATCGAAGCGAAAGCATTACGTAAGTTACGACACCCTAGCCGCTCTGAACAACTGAAAAGCTTCTTAGACGAATAAAAAAAAGCCTCAGCACTTTCTGAGGCTTTTTTTTGTCTGCGAAATATTGTCTCGTAAATTAACATCGAACTATAGGTGCATAGCGCAGATTACGCGATAGACGGTATATACCTCATCAGTTTATTGTTGATGAGGATTTAGCTTTTGGCAAAATATTGGTGTAATCACGAACATGCATTCTTTCTAAGGAGGTATGAAATTCGTTAACTATAGCGCCTCCATTCAATGTATTTGATTGTTATAGGTGCGCTGGCCGTTTCACCAATCACATAGCCTTTAGATAAGTTAACGTTGGAATTGTCTGTGGTAGATTAGTCAATGTGTTCCTTTGGATTTAGATGCCAATAGTATTATGGTTCTGGTGAATCGTACGTGGTTAAATCTGCACATCAGTAAATGCTAGATTAGGCTTTATAGTATTTGGAAAAAGATAAAGGGAGCTTTTGCCCGTTTCCAAAGTCCTTAAACTAAAGCTAAAATCATCGCCCTACTAAGATGGTTCGTTACAATGATGTGTGCTTACTGATTGCAACGATAGAATGGGACAAACAAGTATCAACTAAAGGTATTAATGTTCATCACCTTTACGATAAGGCATGTTAATTTCCAAGTCTTCTATCTGCTTAGCCTGCGCATTAGGTGAGCCAGTATTCCTAGCAAGTAAATAATAAGCAGTTGGCACGATATACAGGGTTAAGAAGACCGAAACTGTCACACCTGCAAATATCACCATACCAATAACTGTTCTACTCTCAGCCCCTGCACCGCTGGCTAAAACCAGTGGTAGTGAGCTAAAAATAGTAGTAAAACCAGTCATCACTATAGGCCGTAACCTTTGAGTCGCCGCTTTTCGTAGGGCTTCTTCAAACTCTACCCCCACATCCCGTAATTGATTGGCAAACTCAACAATTAATATACCGTTTTTTGCGGCTAACCCAATTAACATCACCAAACCAATCTGACTGTATATATTTAAAGTCATACCAGAAAAATATAAACCAATAAAAGCCCCTACTAGCGCCATAGGCACAGTTAACATGATCACTAAAGGATGGATCCAATTTTCAAATTGAGCCGCTAGGACCAAATAGGTGATGGCTAAGGCTAAGGCAAAAATAAATAAAATCGAGCCACCTGACTCTTGGTATTGTTGAGACTCACCTTTATAATCAATAGCGACCTCATCAGGCAGTTCAGTATCGACAATGTTACGTAAATATTCTAATGCTTCACCTACCGTATAACCGTCGGCCAAGTTGGCACTAATAGTGACACTGCGCATTCTATTGTATCGATTGAGCCTCGATGAAGTGGCGTTTTCACTCACAGTCAATAAGTTATCTAAGGGGATCAATTGATTAGACTGAGACGAACGAGCATAAATATTCTCAATGCTCGAGGGACTACGATAATCTTCTTCCCAGCCTTCCATGATGACATCGTATTCTTGGCCTTTATCAAGAAAAGTGGATACCCGCCTTTGCCCTAACATAGTCTCGAGAGTGCGACCTATATCACTAATAGACACACCTAAATCTGCGGCTCGGTTTTTATCGATATTGACCAATAATTGTGGCCACGTTTCTTTATAATCAGAGTCTATTCGCACTAAATTAGGATTTTCTCTAGCTTTAGTTAAAACGATATCTCGCCACGCTACTAGCTCTTCATAGGTATTGCCTTGCAACACAAATTGTACCGGTCGGCCGAGTCCACGTCCCCCGATCCCACTGCGCATGACGGCAAAAGCAGTGACGTCAGGGATATTGACTAATTTACCGCTGATTTCATCCATCAAATCAAAGGTCGACCCCTTCTTATCTGGGCCAATAGCGGTACCAACTATCGCTATACCGGCAGTCCCTCCAAAACCAGGAGTACGCACTATGATACGTTCAGCTTCACCCGTTGCTGTATAGGGCAGTAATATACTCTCAATCTTTTTCAAATTAGCAGCATTGCTCTCAAAACTCGAGCCTTCTGCACTTTGCATCAGTATAAAAAAATTGCCCCTGTCTTCTTTAGGCACAAATTCTCCGGGTAATATTTGTACCAACTTAAACAAAGCGACTATGCTGCCAATCACCAGCATGCTCATTAACCATGGTTGATGAATAGTTGTGCCTAGACCGTTGAAATATCCTCGCTCAATTTTACTAAATTTAGTGTCCACCCAATGAGAAAATCCTGAAGGATGACTGCGTTTTTTTAATAGTTTGGAGCACATCATAGGGGACAGCGTTAAGGCAGTGACACTAGAAAACGCGACCGCTGCAGCGATAGCCAAAGCAAATTCAGTAAACAATCGACCAATATTGCCTTGCAAGAAAACCAAGGGGATAAATACGGATATTAACACTAAAGTGGTGGCTATCACCGCAAAACCGACTTCTCTTGCACCTCGATAGGCAGCCAAAATAGGTGGCTCGCCCAT
>CAJQKX010000633.1 GCA_905479025.1 uncultured Paraglaciecola sp. | reverse complement strand
CAACCTCCCCCGCCACTGATTGATCGCTCAACTAGTTCTGAGATATTTATAACTGGCATAAAAATAGTCGACGTATTAGCTCCCATTGAAAGAGGTGGAAAAGCAGGTTTGTTTGGCGGTGCAGGCGTAGGTAAAACGGTTCTGCTAACCGAAATGATCCACAACATGATAGGCCATCACAAGGGTGTCAGTATATTTTGTGGTATCGGCGAACGTTGTAGAGAAGGTGAAGAGTTATATCGTGAGATGGCGCAAGCAGGTGTCTTAGAAAATATGGTGATGCTATTCGGGCAAATGAATGAACCCCCTGGAAGCAGATTCAGGATAGGTCAATGTGCATTGAATGGCTGAATATTTTCGCGATGAAGAGCATCGCGACGTATTACTTTTAATTGACAATATATTTCGATTTATTCAGGCCGGTTCCGAAGTATCGGGATTAATGGGACAAATGCCCTCAAGAATGGGATATCAACCTACTTTAGGTACGGAGTAATCATCCCTAGAAGAGCGTATAGCAAATACAAAAAATGGGGCTATCACCTCTATACAGGCTGTTTATGTTCCCGCTGATGATTTTACCGACCCCGCAGCAGTTCACACTTTTTCACACTTATCCGCGTCATTGGTGTTATCTCGAAAACGTGCAAGTGAAGGACTTTATCCTGCAGTTGACCCACTTCAGTCCAGCTCAAAAATGACCACAGCCTGCATTGTAGGTGAGCGCCACTTTGCGCTAGCCCATGCAATTAGACGTATATTTGCGCAATATGATGAGCTAAAGGACATTATTGCCATGTTAGGACTCGAACAGTTGTCTATCCAAGACAGGGACATAGTTAAACGTGCTAGACGTTTGGAACGCTTCTTTACTCAGCCATTTTTTACCACAGCGCAATTCAGCACAGCACAAGGCAAGTTCGTTACCTTAGAACAATCTTTAGATGGATGCGAACGTATTTTAAGTGGTGAGTTTAATCACTACCCAGAGCAGTCTTTATACATGATTGGCTCTATCAACGAGATAAAACTAGGCGATGACAAAGTAAATAAAGATAAACAATTAGTCAGCGATGGAGTCCAGTAAATGGATCTCAAAATACTGCTACCCAATAAAGTTTTTGCCAAACATAAAAATGTATTACGGATAAACGTAGAAACCCTTGAAGGCTATTACGGCATCCTCTCAAACAGAAGGGACTGCACTGCTGCATTGACTCCAGGAATACTTACCTTCGAAACCGAATTAAGAAAAGAATCCTTTGTTGCTATTGATCAGGGAGTATTTGTCAAAAAAGGCAATGACGTGTTTGTATCTGTTCGACGTGCCATCCAGGGCGATGAATTAAGCCAACTAAGAAATGCAGTAAAAACAGAGTTTTTGACTCTAGATGAAAAGCAGCAAGAAATACGTTTTGCCATGAATAAATTAGAAAGTAGTTTTTTACAACGATTAACAGAATTTTCAACGACTTCGAGATGAGTGTGATGCAAAAAAAACCTCAAAAGAAGGTCAAAACAACAACCAAAACAACATCAACACTATCTGAGCTAATTGACAGTAAAGCAAAACGTAAAATTAAGAAACAAAGAAGCCCTGAAGCAAGTGCTTGGTTTGGATTAGGAATGATGGGGCTAATTGGATGGTCAGTTGCATTACCCACAATATTGGGGGCGGCAATGGGAATATGGCTAGATAAGCATTACAAAATTGAACATTCGTGGACATTGGCATTGATTGTTGCTGGTCTAACAATAGGTTGTTTTACTGCATGGGGTTGGCTCAGTAAAGAATACAAAGCTATGCATGAAAATGATGATGAAAAAACAGAGAAAACTAATGATTAATGTCTTATCAGGAATAACATATTCACCTTTAGAGTTGTGTTACATCCTGATATTTGGATTTGGATTAGGAAGCGCGTTCTTTTTGAGTTTGTGGTGGGTTGTTTTTAAGGGACTTACATCAGAACGACCTGTTATGTGGTTTGTAGGAAGTTTTTTCATTAGGATAGGTTTGTGTTTACTTGGCTTCTATTTTATTACTGATGGAGGCTGGCAATCATTAGTCATTAGTCTTGTAGGTTTTATCCTTGCCCGGCCTGCAACCAGGTTATTGATTGAGCTGACGAGTCACTCTTCGTTAAACAAACTGAGGAGTAAAAATGAATCTTAGTCCAGATGAAATTGTGTATTGGCAACTAGGTTTTTTCAAACTCAATGCAACAATTTTGTTTACTTGGTGCTTAATGTTGGTATTTTTTATTGTTGCACAACTGTTAAGGCACTTATTAGCAAATAAAAGTGAGCGCACTCGCTGGCAGAATACCCTTGAGATTATTGTACTGACAATTGAAAAACAAATATCCAGTGTTGGCTTGTCCAATCCAAGACAATACATCGGATTCCTTGGCACCCTATTTTTATACGTTGCTCTGGCTAATCTGTTTACTATTTTCCCAGGTTACGAACCGCCAACTGGTTCGCTCTCCACCACAATATCCTTAGCCCTTTGTGTGTTTGTTACTGTGCCTTACTATGGCATTAAACAACGAGGGTTAAAGGATTACCTTGCGTCCTACACCCAACCTACCTTTATTATGTTGCCATTTAACATTATTGGTGAAATATCTAGAACCTTTGCATTAGCGGTAAGACTATTTGGCAATATTATGAGTGGCTCTATGATCATTGGGATCATGTTGATAATAGCACCATTCGTTTTCCCCGTTGTTATGACAGCGCTAGGTTTGTTAACGGGCTTAGTTCAGGCGTATATATTTTTTATTCTGGCAAGTGTTTACATCGCCGCTGCAACAAGTGTTGACAATACTCAGACACATTTTCCCCCATCAATTGAACAACCCTAGGAAAAATAAATATGGATAGTCTAACCTTGATTGCCATCACTTCAATTATCACATCAGGGATCACCATTGGTTTCGGAGCCATTGGCCCTGCATTTGCTGAAGGTAGGGCCGTGGCAAACGCTTTAATGGCCTTGGCTCAACAACCTGATGCATCATCGACTATAACTCGAACCTTGTTCGTTGGTTTGGCAATGATTGAATCTACAGCCATTTATTGTTTTGTTGTGACCATGATCTTGTTATTCAGCAATCCATTTTGGAACTATTTCATTGCGCAAAGTGGTAACTAAGATGCAAATAGATTGGTTTACAGTTGGTGCACAAACAATCAATTTTTTGTTGTTAGTTTGGTTGCTAAAACGCTACCTTTACGTGCCAATTTTAAAAGCTATTGATGCTAGAGAAAGCCATGTTGCCAAAGTATTGAGCGACGCAGACACCATCAAATCAGAAGCAGAATTAGAGCGAAAGCTATTCGACCAAAAGAATTTTGAAATCAATGCAAAACACGATGAATTATTAAAAGAATCTAAGATGATAGCTTATGAAAAAGGTGAACAAATAATCCTTAATGCTCATATAAAAGCAGATGATATAAGCAAAAACCGTCTTTTAGTTTTAGAAAGAGAACTACAATATTATCACGACAATATTGCTGTTAAATCATTAAAGGAAATATATGAAATAACGCGTAAAGTGCTTGCAGACCTTGCTGATGTTAAGCTGGAAGAAAAAATGTTTGAATGCTTTTGTAAGCATTTACAGAGTATAACTCCTGAAGAAAAAAACAATCTGAATAAAATTATCGAATCAGGTAAATCAGGACTTATTTTATATAGCGCGTTTGAACTAACACCTGCGAAAATAAAAAAAACAAACGCAATATTACAACAAGTAATATCACCTAATATAAATAGACATTACCCACTAAAATATGAAATAAAACCTGAGCTTATTAGTGGTATTGAACTTCGTTCAAATGGATGGAAAATTGCGTGGAACAGTGAAGATTATCTTAATGTACTGCAAACAAATATTAAACAACTGTTAGATGAACAGCGTGAAACAATAAATAGCAAAAATAAACAATTGAATACTAGTTCTCACACCGCCAAAATTTCAGTATGACATTCATTGAATCAAGTACAGTGCAATTAACTTTGAACTCCCTGTACAGTTCATTAAAACAAGGACGCCTAGAAGTCGAGGGAAAGTTAATGGTTCAAGAAATTGGAACAATAACTAGCGTCTCCACGGGCATAGCACTGGTAAGCGGATTACCCAATATTGGTTACGATGAACTCTTATTTTTTGGCAATAATTTATACGGAATAGCATTCAATCTTGATGCGGATGAAATTGGTGTAGTTCTACTTGGCGATGCTTGGCGCTTAAATGTAGGTGATGACGTTAAACGCACAGGCCGAGTAATGGATATCGCTGTTGGCCAAGAATTACTAGGCCG
>CAJQKX010000632.1 GCA_905479025.1 uncultured Paraglaciecola sp. | reverse complement strand
CTTGTCTCTGGGGATAGAAACCATGGGCGGTTTGACTGAAAAAGTGATCCATCGCAATACCACTATCCCCGTGGCCAAAGCGCAAGAATTTACCACCTTCAAGGACGGACAAACCGCCATGATGGTACATGTGGTGCAGGGTGAACGAGAATTGGTGCAGGATTGTCGCTCCCTTGCGAAATTCACATTACGAGGCATTCCTCCCATGGCAGCAGGAGCGGCTCATATACGGGTAACATTTCAAGTAGATGCCGACGGATTGTTAAATGTTAGTGCGATGGAAAAGTCCACAGGTGTACATGCCGAGATCCAAGTTAAGCCCTCATATGGACTAGAAGATAATCAAATTGCCACGATGCTAAAAGCATCAATGGATAACGCTGAAGAAGATATGCAAGCTCGTATGCTCAAAGAGCAACAGGTTGAAGCCGCAAGAGTGCAAGAAAACTTGCAAGGTGCATTAGATGCCGACGGCCTAGCCTTGCTTGACGCATCAGAAATACAGGCCATTGCAGCAGGGATTGCAGAGCTCAGCGAGTTGGCAAAAGGCACAGACAAAGACGTCATTAAGGCGGCCATCGAACAATTAGATAAGTTGAGCGAAACCTTTGCACAAAAACGCATGGATCAATCGATTAAAAGCGCCTTCTCTGGGCAGTCAGTTGACAGAATTTAAAATAAATTGAATATTAGGAATCTAAATATGCCACAAGTAATTTTTTTACCTCACGATGAGTTGTGCCCAGATGGCGCCGTCTTAGAAGGTGAAAAAGGCACCTCAGTATTAAACCTTGCTTTAAAAAACGGCATTGGCATTGAACACGCCTGCGAAAAAGTATGCGCTTGCACCACTTGTCATATCATTGTTCGTGAAGGCTTTAACTCATTAAATGAGGGGGATGAGTTAGAAGAAGATATGTTGGATAAAGCATGGGGGTTAGAGCCTGATTCTAGACTCGGTTGCCAAGCTATTATACAAGACGAAGATTTAGTGGTAGAAATCCCTAAATACACAGTCAATATGGTGAGTGAAGGACATTAGCCTAGAGCCTCTAAGCTTTATTTTTGTGAAGAGAGCCAGCTATGTGCTGGTTTTTTATTGCCTTCAAGTTAACAGTTTCGGATAATGACTCTAATAACAGCTGTTCATACGTACAGTTATTATGTTAACTTATTCAACTAATTTAAAAAAGAGAGTAATTTATGGCCGTAATCACACGTTATGTAGTTGAACACAAAGGGGTGGAGAAGTTTGTGACCGCAGATAAAAAAGAAGCCGACCAGTACGATAAAATGCTCGATGTAGCGGATAACCTAAGTGAGTATATCGAAGGCAAAGGTATTAAGATTGATGTATCTGTGTTGGAAGAGCTGTCTATTATGCTGTCTAAAAATAAAGACTCTTTGGGCAAGTTGTTAAAAGGCACTACAGCTGATGTGTTATTGACTGAAGAAAAAGCAGAAGTGGTCAAGATTGATAAAAAGAAGGCTTAAGTTGGTTCATGCCTTTGTAAAAAATATTGCGTTACTTAGCCAGTTTACATTTTCAAATAGCTTTTTGATAAATTAAATAAACAGAATTCGCGCTAAATGCCTTAGGACTTCCTATCCGTGAGGGCTTATAGCGCGAAGGTAAAATGTAAACTGCCTCCTAACCCCTCAAACCTTGGTGTTAATATCATAAATAATAACAAACACACTTAAAGTTACAGTGGCCATAACCCTCAGCGTATTAGCTGAGTTGGGGAGTGGATAAAATCAATTGCTAGCGCGTTCAGCAGACGGTGGAAGGAGCCGCTTTTCTAGCCATTTAAATACCCAGTTCGCGCTGAAAGCAGGCATCTAATGGTGAAAGTAGAACGCCGCATCAGATAAGTCTGTTTAAAAAATATTCAAAACTGGTTTGCCCAACATTGGGAGTCGCTTGTTGTAAATTCTGAATGACGTGAAAACAGTCGAGTAATAGACGTAAAGCAGCCAATTTTGACTCTTGCAAAGATAAAAAAGAGAGGTGAAAAGTGAAAAATACGAGGCATCGTGTATTTTCATTTTATGAAAATTGATGTTTTTTTTACCTCTTCTCTATCTTAGAGCGGCTCTTTATGCTCAAATCTGCTAGATGTCTAAAAGGGAGCTTTATGCGACACATTTATATTTTCTATCAGTTCTTTGTCTTCTTCTGCTTAATTGGGTGTCAGTTGAGCTTTGCGAATCCTGATTACCGCTTTAAAACTCTCAATACCTCCGATGGTTTGCACTCAAATGAAATATATAAAATATTTCAGCAAAAAAATGGCTTTATGTGGTTTGCAAGCGACCATGGAGTGAGTCGATATGACGGCTTGTTGTTTGAACACTACCATTATGCCCCTGGCCAAATTAACCACATATCGAACAACCAGATCACCGATATACTGGAGGATAGTCGCGGTAATATCTGGATCAGCACCGAAGCAGGTTTAAACAAAATAAGCCCGGATGGCGCTGTTTCCCTCTTTCAACCTGATCCCAAACAGCCCAATTACCTGGATCAAATTTGGTTGTTGAGTTTATTTGAAGATACTCAAGGTATCCTTTGGTTAGGTACGGGCAAAAATTTAAAGCGCTACGATCCGGTGGAGAATCAATTTGTAACCTACACATTATCTATGCCTGACGAATCGACCTATGCTTTGGCGATATATCAAATAGCTGAGACTTCCCTTGGGCTGCTCTACCTAGCTACTTCTAAAGGGCTGGCGATAGTTGATCATGACTCAAAACAATTTTCCCTGGTGGCGAAGGTCAACAGTCAATTAGTGGATGAGGACAGTACCCATCTATTAACCGTTTTATCTGATGACAAATTATTGTTGGGCACTAGAAAAAGCGGATTGCTCTTATATGACATTACAACTAAAGAACTGCAGCAGTTCATAAATCAGAAAGATGGACGAAGCTTAGCCGCAAACAACATTGCCAGCCTGATGGTCAATCCAAACGGAGATATTTGGATTGGTCACAGCGACATGGGTATCTCAATTTATCATCGCCAGAATGGCACTTTTAGTTACATTAAGGCTGAAGAATTCGGTTCTTATAGCTTACCCAGCAATACCGTTCAAAGCTTATTAATTGATAAGTCTGGTTTATACTGGATAGGCACATCAGAGGGGGTTGCCCTTTATTCACCCTTGCAATTGGGCAGTCAGATCTATCGAAAGCGCCCCGTCAATAGTGGACTGTCTAGTAATTATATTTATGACATGTATGCCGATGACAAGGACAATATTTGGCTGGCGACAAGTAACGGCATAAACAGGTTAAATACCCTGACGCAAACGATCGCAGTATTTCCTCTGACCTATCCCAATGGTGAGCAATACAATGAACAGTCAATATATCAAATATCCGCTGCGGCGGATCATCAACTTTGGTTGGGTACTGACGAGGGGCTTAAATTATTTGATCCCCTGACGGGATTTTCACGGGGGGTTCAAGGCCAACCAGGTCTGCCAAACAACCCCATATATACGCTCTTAACTACAAAGGATGATAACCTTTGGATAACTGGTTACATTAATGTAGGGCTGAGACTATTTCATCAAAACAAGGGAGTAAGTAAGGTCTTCCTGGATGATGAAAACTCTGAATACTTTGCCGGTGGTAATTTTACCAATGCAAAGATCTTATCTTCTTTGGGGGAGTTATGGTTGGCAACGACGAATGGTCTTGTCCGGGTTAACCCCGAATCTGGCCTGGTGAATCACTATGAAATAGGAGGAAAACAAGGGAACACCAGAGTCACCAGTATTGTAGAAGGTCAAGATAATACCTTTTGGTTAACCACAGATGGTGAGGGATTACTCAGGGTTAGCCCCTTACCTGAGGAAGATGATCTACTTGATATTCAATATGTGACGAAGCCCTATGGGCTAGGTCAAAATGAATTACAAGCGGTGCTCAAGGATGGGGATACATTATGGTTGAGCAGTAGAACCGAACTCATTAAATTTAACGTGACTACTGGCAAGTGGCAATTGTTTCCAAGCTTGATTGGAGATGACCAACTCTTATTTTTAGAAAATGCCATTCTGAAAGTTGGTAATATCTTATACCTCGGAAGCACTCGGGGACTAGTATCAGTCGATACGACAAAGCTATTCAGTAACAAATTTGATGCGCCAGTGAAAATAACCGGAGTGACGGCTGGAGGACATCAGTTGCTGGGCCATATTGATAGTCTTTTAGCGCCGCCGATTTCTTTAGCATACCAAGAGAATAGTCTGCAGATAGCCTTTGCCGCACTAGACTTCACCAACTCGCTAAATAACCAGTATCAATTTAAATTAGAAGGTAAGAACGAAAGTTGGGTAAACACTGCCCAAAAAGGAGTTGTTTACTTCAACAGTTTAAGTGCTGGTGATTACATATTTAAGGTCAAAGGAACCAATAGTGATGGCCTTTGGAGCTCTCAAATTGCCTCCTTTAGTTTTACCATTGAGCGCCCTTGGTGGTTTTACATTACATTGGCTCTGGTTGTTTTACTTATCTTGTTAGCGCTTAAGTTTCTGCTTAAGGGGAAGCATTATATGTACTTTTTACACGAAAAGGCCCACGTAGATACATTGACCAATATCGCCAATCGATACAGCTTCAATACGCAACTTACCCAGCATATGGCCAATCAAAGTTCATTTGCCCTAGTTAATTTGGATCTAGATAATTTTAAAGACGTGAATGATCGCTATGGTCATCATGTGGGGGATTCGTTG
>CAJQKX010000631.1 GCA_905479025.1 uncultured Paraglaciecola sp. | reverse complement strand
TGATAAATAACGAAAAATTTTTATAAATTAATAGTACAAAAAAAACGAGCCAAAGGGACTCGTTTTTTATTCGGGATATTCACTAGAATGTTCTAGTTATAGGTTTTTACTAGGCTGTTACAATCCTACAAGCATTAGTACCACCAATTGTTTCCATGACATCGCCGTAGGTCATAATGAATTGGTCGCCTGGCTCCAAAATACCTTTTTCGATTAAAATGGCCACAACATCATTTTTAAGTTGGCCAGGATCACTGCCTCTTGAATCAAAAAACACTGGCTTAACACCACGGTACAAGGCCATTTTGTTGAGCGTGCTTTCGTGTCTGGACATAGCATAAATGGACAGAGATGTTGTCATGCGTGACATTAACAAAGGTGTGCTACCACTTTCGGTTAAAGAGACAATGGCCTTTATCGTGTTTAAGTGGTTAGCTGAATACACTGCGCTCAGAGCAACTGTTTCGCTCACAGAGCTAAAGGATTCATCCATTCTATGTTTTGAAATCGTGACGCTGGGATGGGTTTCTGCGCCAACGCAAACACGTGCCATAGCTTGTACTGTTTCTACTGGGTATTCACCTGCGGCTGTTTCGGCTGATAACATGACGGCATCAGTGCCATCCAGTACTGCATTCGCTACGTCCATCACTTCTGCACGAGTAGGCATCGGGCTGGTTATCATCGACTCCATCATCTGCGTGGCGGTAATCACAACTTTATTGAGCTGCCTAGAGCGAGCGATAAGCTTCTTCTGTACACCGACTAATTCAGCATCACCAATTTCTACACCTAGGTCGCCACGAGCCACCATCACCGCGTCAGATGCTTCGATGATGTCGTCAATGGCTTCGTCAGAGGCAACGGTTTCAGCGCGTTCTACTTTGGCGCATATCATGGCATAACAACCGGCTTTTTCAGCAAGTTGACGGGCATAACGCAAGTCGTCACCAGAACGAGGAAAAGACACCGCAAGATAATCCACACCAATCTTTGCTGCGGTGACAATATCTTCTTTATCTTTGGCGGTGAGAGCTTCAGCAGATAAACCTCCACCTTGACGATTAATGCCTTTATTATTTGATAATTTACCGGCAACTGTGACTTCGGTGTGGACTTTATTACCTTCAACACTCGTGACTTTGAGTTGAATACGTCCATCATCCAGTAACAATAGATCCCCATTGATTACATCTTGAGGTAAGGCTTTATAATCAATGCCAACCGCTTGCTGGTGACCATCATCACGGCCCATGTCTGCATCTAGTATGAATTTATCACCCATCTTTAAAATAATCGACCCATCAACAAACTTAGCGACACGAATTTTTGGCCCTTGCAAATCTCCTAAAATGGCGACGTATTTACCTAATTTTTTCGCTGCTATACGAACTTTTTCTGCTCGGTTAATGTGATCTTCGGCCGTTCCATGAGAAAAGTTCATTCGAACTACATTGGTTCCAGCTTTAATAATTGCTTCAATTTGTTCCACTGTATCTGTGGATGGACCTAAGGTAGCAAGTATTTTTGTTCGTCTTAACATAGTTTGAGTGCTCTGTTGTTATGGCGCATATGTTGCCTTTCTTCGCAATACGTTCTGCTTAGAATGGGCGGTGTTCAATAAATTAACCCCAGCTTCTGTATAGCGAGGGTTCTCATCGTATGGATCTTAAAACTAGATGGTTATAAATTAACAAAACTGTAATTTTATTACGAAATGATAGTTCAAATTTGCCAAAAAGTGAAGTCATTCTAATAAAAGAGCGCCTGTTGACTCGAGTTTTTTAGGTGAAGTAGGTTATTCCCTCAATCACCGCGTTTATCAAACCTTGAACCGCGTAGAGTATCTTTCACACGTTTGAGGTTTTCTCTGAACTTATTTCCTCTTCTTAGAGTGAAGCCAGTTGCTAAAATATCAATGAGTACAAGTTGAGCAATACGGGAGGCCATGGGCATGTACATATCTGTATCTTCTGGAACTTCCAGAGATAAAACCAAACTGCATTCTTTAGCGAGTGGGCTATCTTTAGAGGTAATACCCATCACGGTGGCATCATTGCCTCTGGCAATTTGGGCTATCTCTACCAAACTTTTTGTTCTGCCAGTGTGAGAAATCAGCACAACTACGTCACCTTCACCGGAGTTCATACAGCTCATGCGTTGCATGATAATATCTTCAAAATAAATAACCGGAACGTTAAATCGAAAAAATTTGTTTAATGCATCGTGGGCAACTGAGGCTGAAGCACCTAACCCAAAAAAAGATATTTTTTGGGCTTGCGTTAACAAGTCGACCGCACGGTTAATAACGGCTATGTCAACTGATTGGCGGGCTACCTCAAGAGAGGCCATAGTGGATTCAAAAATTTTATGGGTATATTCTTCTGGCCCATCGTTTTCTTCGACATGGCGATTTACATAAGGCGTACCATTTGCCAGGCTTTGTGCTAAATGTAATTTAAAATCGGGGTAGCCTTTGGTATCCAATCTGCGACAAAAGCGATTCACTGTTGGCTCACTGACGCCTGACATTTTTGCAAGCGTGGCAATACTGCTGTGAATCGCTGTTTGTGGATTCGCTAATATAACTTCAGCAACCTTTCGCTCAGACTTGCTAAAAACAGAATTATGTTGGGTTATTTTTTCTAGAATATTCATGCGCGCATCAAAAACTTCATTATAATGTCCACTAAAGTGCGAGTATTAAGCTTGGCTTAGGCTCTTAGAATACTATAGTTGTAATTTTTTAACAGGAATTCTTTCGATTTAACGGACTAAAACACTAATAATGACAATTTTATCCTCTAAAAGGCTGTAAAAGTTGTAAACTTACTACATATGATGTTAAGTTTTGCATCATACGTTGGTGATTGGGTTGTAACGACTGTTTGTTATGACAATTAACACTATCTATCAAAAAAAAAGTAGGCAGAAAAAATGGTTTTGGAAAATTCATTCGTACCTTGTGATTTCGTGTTGTTTGGCACAAAAGGCGATTTGGCTAGACGCAAACTTTTACCTTCTTTATATCAACTCGAAAAAGCTGATTTGATGCATGCCGAAACAAAAGTGATCGGTGTCGCTCGCCAAGATATTTCTAAAGAAGAATATGTGGCACTGGTTAAAGAAAGTATTGAAAACTTTTCTAAAGAGGAGCTTTGCCAAGATACTTGGAAGCGATTCTCTGAAAAATTAGATTATGTTTTAGTCGACATGAAAAACCCAGACAGTTACAAGGCGTTTAAAGAACATGTTGATCCTAAGCGTATGATGGTTTGCTACTTTGCCACGCCTCCTTCAATTTTTGGTGATATTTGTCTTGGCTTGAAAGCGGCTAAAATTATCGACAAAAGTATGCGCGTTGTCTTAGAAAAGCCAATTGGTCATGACTTAG
>CAJQKX010000630.1 GCA_905479025.1 uncultured Paraglaciecola sp. | reverse complement strand
ACCGGGTATGAAATTGACAGCTTTGTCGACGGCTCCCGCAGAACTGCGACCAAAATCTAACGGGGCTTTCTTTTCAATAGACACAACAACCTTGGAATGGAAAAACTTAGTTGATAATCGTGAGGTACTTGCGCTTCATGTTGATGATCGAATTAAAAGGATTGAAGCAACTTTGTATTTTCTGGAGTAGCGATTTTGCAATCCTCTAACGCATCAGAAACAGTTGGTATTTCCAATTCTGGACAAACTAGATTGTTGAATGAACCAATTAATGATTCTAAAATGATAACGAATATTTCGGAAGATGAAGTGCTGATCCTTTCACGCGCACTTCAAAACTTTGATCTCAGTGGTAATAAAATTGTTAATGCATCGGCCGATCTTTTAGCGCTGGCTAGCAGTATTTCTAGGTTGAAAATAGGTCGACAGGAGAATTCAACACGTGTTGAAATATCTAGGGCTATTATAGACCTAAAATATAAAATTGTGCAGTTAGATTACCCAGCTTCAGTAGCTGAAAACTTATGCTTGCTTTTTGCAATAGTCATTGATGAATTTATATTGACAAGTGAATGGGGAAGCAAGACGGAATGGGCCAACAGGACTTTGGTGGCAGATCTGTTTGGATTTCGTGATGGCGGTGATCGCTTTTACAAAATTGCGGAGCGAGCTTTAATGCAACCGCGAGCGCTGAAAGACTTCGTCGAAGTAGTGTATCTTTTTCTAAAGTTGGGTTATCTTGGTAAGTATACGAGCGAAAGGGAGTACGAACGAGATGCCCTTCTCGAGCGAATAGAGAACAGTATTGATACGCAGAGTAGCGTCGCTGAAAAAATCAAAATTGGGCGAGAAGTAAAGTTTAGTAAGCCTCCCAGAAAAAAGTTTGTATTAGTCCAAAAGTTCATTTTTGGCTTAATTATTGTTCTCTTCTCGTATTCTATTTATTTCTACACCAATATGAAGTTGCATCAGAGCAAGCGAGAAAGCTACCAAAACTTCAGTTCTAAACTGAGTGAGAAAAAGCAGTTTATTTACGTGTACAGTAGTATCGACGGCAAGACTAATCCTAGGATCTCTCAAAAAAATGAATAGTGACATAAATGTTATTTTACTCTTTTAAAACTCTGGTATTCAGAGATGCTAAGTCCGCAAGAACAGTCAAAACAATCGGTTTTCTGTTCTTAATTTTTAGCGTAGTTAGTTTGTTAACAGTTTTTGTGTTAATAAGAAGTGACTACTTACTCCCACATTGGTTACCAATTGGGTTTTTAGCCACCTGCATTATACTAGTAATTTTGGCACTTGTTTTGTTTTTCAAACGCAAAACAGTTTGGCGGAGCGATGAAAAAAAGGTCATCGAATCCCTTGTTTTACGCAGCATTAAGTTGCAATTTGCGACGATAGCCCGAAAATCAAAATCAATAAATAAAAACAAGATTAGGGTTCCCTGGAATTTTTTTGTTGCAATAGACAAAGAACCAGCATCGTCAGTAATGGGTGAACTAGGTTACGTAGAGTTTGGCGATCGTGTGCGTCACAAAGGAATATGTTTGTCGGTTTGGGCCTCTCAAACAGCATTAGCATATCGAATAGAGATTGAGAGTGGTGTTGATTTATCTTTCGATATCGTCGACCCACTGATGAAGATGCTGATGAACTATCGGCCGACCTTAGCAATCAATTCTATTTTCCTGGAAATGGAGCTTGGTGGACAATCCCCAAACCCTGAAAATGAAACGGGTGATGTTCTCCTGTTGAATAGTTTGATGAATGCTATGTTGGTAAAAGTTGGATTGGATTGTCCAATACATGTGACGCTAGTAGGGTTAGATAAGTTACCTGATCTGTATAGGGCTGCGCTGCTGACAGAAAGTATTACTGAACAAAATATCTTTGGGGGGTTTCTAGACCCACATTCAGACAAAATTGCTAACATTGTTAATGATTATTTTGACGCTCTTACGTTACAAATAACTAATGCCCAGTTACCTGCGCTAAAAGCACAGCTATCGCCAGAATTTTCGTCTTCATTGATAAATGCCCCCTTACAAATGCAAATCGTAAGGGCTCAGCTATCTCCCCAGATCCTTAGTTTGTGTCAGGCATTGCCGCCAAGAAAAAAGTCGTTGAACTTACAAAGTATTGTCTTTGTAGGTAGCCGAAAAGGGCAACGCTTGTTAGATCCACTTAGTAGAATTAGTGGTCAGCGGTTTTTTTCACAACAAGTTGTTGGCGCTGCAGAAGAGGACGTTTCATATCAAAGTACGTCCGTAAACTCGGCTGCATTGGCGTCACTATACGACACCGAAAGCTTTTCAGTAAAACAAAACCCTATTTCCGTTTTCAAAGAGAACTTGTGGGCCTGGACAACGACCATAATTTTAATAGTTGCGCTGGTAGGTTTTGAATATTCTTTTTGGAATCAGCATAAATTGATTAAACAAGCGAATGCTGTCGTTGGGGCAACGTTTGATGATTATTATACAAAATATGAAGAAAAAGAAAATGATCCAAACCAAACTGGATCTAGTCTCAAGGACACAATTGTTTTACTTAATACACTTAAGTTGGCATTGGGGGAATATCA
>CAJQKX010000629.1 GCA_905479025.1 uncultured Paraglaciecola sp. | reverse complement strand
AATCGTTTTTTAACTGGCTATGATCTAGAACACACATTGGATGAAGGTTTAACAACATTAGATATTAGCCGCGTCATTACAGGCTCAGAAGGCTCCCTTGTCTTTGTGGCAGAAGCGACAGTAAACATCACACCCATCGCCAGGTTTAAAGCCTTAGTGAATGTTAAGTACAATTCTTTTGAATCTGCTTTAAGGCATGCACCTAGTATGGTCGCCGCTAATGCCACCTCGGTAGAAACGGTTGACAGTAATGTGCTTAACTTGGCTAAGCAAGACATGATTTGGCATTCAGTCGAAAGCTTGATCACTGAGGTAGAGGGGAGAACGGTACTTGGTCTAAATATGGTTGAGTACAACAGTAATGACCAAGCTGATATCGAACAAAAAATAGCCACCTTAAGTCGTAACCTAGACTCAGCTGAAAATTTAGGTGTCATTGGTTATCAAATTACCTACGACAAAGCTGATATCTTGAAAATTTATGCCATGCGTAAAAAGTCAGTGGGCTTATTAGGCAAAACTAAAGGGGCTAGAA
Source organism: uncultured Paraglaciecola sp. (assembly GCA_905479025.1). The sequence goes on along the minus strand of CAJQKX010000629.1, from coordinate 2,524 downwards.
AGCCTATTGCTTTTGTTGAAGATACGGCTGTACCACCTGAAAATTTAGCTGATTTTATTATGGAGTTTCGTGCTTTATTAGACGGGTATGGTTTGAAATATGGCATGTTTGGCCATGTGGATGCGGGAGTATTACACGTGCGTCCTGCATTGGATATGTGCGATCCTGAACAAGAAGCGATGGTGCCGGATATTTCAGATCAAGTGGTGGCATTAGTCGCTAAATATGGTGGTTTGATGTGGGGCGAACATGGTAAAGGTTACCGAAGTGAGTATGGGCCACAGTTTTTTGGTAAAGAACTATTTGCTGAACTGAGAAAGATAAAAACAGTTTTCGATCCCCACAATAAAATGAACCCTGGAAAAATTTGCACACCATTAGAGTCAACAGAATCTTTAGTGACAGTTGGGGATCAAAAGCGTGGTGAGTTTGATAGGCAAATTCCCATCGAAGTCAGGACATCCTTTGAACCTGTTATGAGCTGTAACGGTAATGGTTTATGTTTTAATTATGATACGACTTCACCTATGTGCCCCTCTTTTAAAATTACCAGTGATAGACGTCACAGTCCCAAAGGTAGGGCCGGGATGGTGCGTGAATGGCTAAGGTTGTTGTCAAATCAAAACATTGATGTCAATGCATTAGAACACAACGAAGATCCCCCTAGTTGGTTTGAACGCTTCAGAAATAGCACTGACAAGAGAGTTGATAATGACTTTTCTCACGAAGTGCTAGAAGTGATGGAAGGATGTTTAGCCTGTAAAGCATGTTCTAGCCAATGCCCGGTTAGTGTTGATGTGCCCGGATTTAGATCGCGCTTTTTAAGTATGTATTATCAACGTTATATGCGCCCAGCCAAAGACCACTTGGTTGGCAATATCGAAAAGATGGCGCCATTGATGGCTAAAGCGCCTAGGTTTATCAATTTTTTCTTACGCCAAGGCTGGGTGAATACCGCTATTCGTAAGACTATCGGATATATCGATACGCCTATTTTATCGCAGCCAACCTTGGATCAAAAACTAAACGGTAATGCAGCAATGCAATTTGATTTAGTGGCACTGCAGCAATTAAGCCCTGTACAGTTAGCGAAAAAAGTGTGCATTGTGCAAGATCCCTTCACCAGTTTTTATGACGCACAAGTGGTGGAATCTTTAGTGACACTGATTTCTAAACTTGGCTACGAACCTGTTTTGTTACCTTTTATGCCAAACGGTAAACCCCAACATGTAAAAGGTTTTTTAAAAGAGTTTGCCAAAACGGCTAAAACTGCGGCAGATTTTTTGAATCAGTTAGATGATTTGGCTTTACCATTGATAGGTGTCGATCCCTCTATGGTGCTATGTTATCGCGACGAGTATACCAAAATTTTAGGCGATGCTCGTGGTGACTTTAAAGTGCTGCTCGTGCATGAATGGTTGTTGCAACTTGAGCTGCCAAAAGTTGCCCAAGGCAATACCCAAAACTATGCACTGTTTGGCCACTGCAGCGAAAAAACAGCTTTACCTACAAGTGAAACTCAATGGCAACAGATTTTCCAAAAAACGGGTTTAACCTTATCTGCTGTATCTGTAGGGTGTTGTGGTATGGCGGGGACGTTTGGTCACGAGGCCAGTCACATCAAAGAGTCTACAGGCATTTATCAATTAAGTTGGCAACAAGCTATCAGTCGATATAAGCCAGAAGAAATAGTCGCTACTGGTTATTCATGCCGAAGTCAGGTGGCAAGATTCGAGAATTTCAAGCCTAAACACCCTTTACAGGTATTAGCCGAGTCATTGTGATTTGGCTCTAGAATTTGATGGGAGATCCACAAGGACATAATTAAGGGGGAAACGTCAAGTCCACTGTTAGTTTGTCCTAATGAGTAAGCTCTACTCTTTTGAGGCTGTGTCGTTCGTTGGCCCAATCGACGCTTTTTGTATAAAACGTCATACGGTCACTCCTCGTTCATTCAGGGTACCAATACCCTAAATTAGCCATTGTTGTGACTAGCTCAGTAAAAAACACACTGCAATGGTCTAATTGATTGTTTTCTAGTATAAAAATAGGTTGATGAAGAAATTTCAAAGTCAACTCTTTGTCTTTGCATGGCACTGAAAATGCTTCGCCTTGAATATAAAACATAAAATTATCAATATTATAGAGCGGGTGCTCAAGAAAAACCGCTTTAATGCCCGGACATCGAATAAATGGTATGCCTGCTTTCAGTTTGTCATCAATCTCTTGATGACTTAAATTTTGTATGTCCTGATCCTCAAACTCATGTTTTTCACCACCTTGACTTAAAAACTGAGCAGTCCAATTAGAAAACTGGTCGGTTTCTAGAAGTTGTTTTAGCATCTGCTTAAATCTTACGACTTCTTGTTGTTTTATTTCACCGCTAAACTCACGAGGTGCGAGCTCTTTATCTGTGTAACGTTGGTTAAATAAGTTGTTATCAATAGCAAAGTCAGCGAGTGAAGAGAGCATTTCTTGTTGTGAGGGTGCGCGAAATCCTACTGAGTAGTTCAAGCATTCTTCT
>CAJQKX010000628.1 GCA_905479025.1 uncultured Paraglaciecola sp. | reverse complement strand
GGTAGGTATTTTTAAGCAGGACGAAGACACAGCCTCAGCCGTTGGCGGTTTAACCCATGTATTTGTCGACCGTCACACACAAAAGCCAACACCCATCCAAGGTAAAATGCGCAAAGCCATGATATCGGCGATGGTAAATGCATGATCCAAGAAATGATGAATAACACTGCAATATTTGAAAATGTGATTAATGTAAATGGAGTTGATATTGCGTATCAACTCCATGGAAATTCTTTACAACCGACATTATTGCTCATTCATGGCTTAAGTACACCACTAACAGGTTGGCCTAAGGCTATGGTTGATGCATTTGTTGCTGCCAATTTTCAGATATTACTTTTAGATAATCGTGATGTGGGGCGCTCTGAGCAACTTGACCATTTTTCTATCCCCAATATGGGGTGGATAATCACCAAATTAAAATTAGGGTTGTCAATTAAAACGCCTTATCAGCTTGAAGACATGATGCAAGATGTCGTTGCACTATTGGATGCCCTTAACCTCGCTGAAGTGCATGTGGTTGGGGCATCAATGGGCGGAATGATAGCGCAATTGATGGCAATCCATCACCCACGAAGAGTCAAAACATTAACGTCTATAATGTCCACAACGGGCTATAAAAAGCTTCCTGGGATTGATAAAAACATTCGTAAAACGCTGATGCAAAAACCCGTATCAAAAGATTACAAGGACCAGATGGATTACCACATCAAAAAATGGCAAGTAATCGGCAGTCCAGATTACCCCTATACTGAAACTGATTTACAACAATACGTTGAAAGCATGTTGCAGCGTGGCATGACAGCAAAAGGCACCATCCGCCAAATGCTATCAATCATGGTCGCTGGAAATAGAGAAGATGCATTATCTAAGCTGGATATACCCAGCTTAGTTATTCACGGTGACCGCGATGGGTTGGTGAATTTAGCCGGTGGTAAAGCCACAGCACAGGCCATACCCAATGCCAAGTTGAAGGTGTATCCGGGTATGGGACATGACTTTCCTGTTGAATTGATACCAAACATAGTCGACGACATTGTTGCCCATATTAATACGAATTTAGGTGGTAGAACATGAAGCAATATAATGGGCTCGTAGCAGTTGTCACTGGTGCCGCTTCAGGCATTGGTAAAGCGATAGCCATTAAATTAGCTGAAAAAGGTTGCCATTTAGCTTTAGCTGACAAATACATGGATGGTTTAGAAACGCTACAACAGCAAATAGAAGCTAAAGGTGTTGAATGTTTTATTGCCAGTCTTGATGTATCAGACAACCTCGCTTTTATAGAATTTGCACAACACACTCATAACAAATTCAAGCGTATCGATATGTTGTTTAACAATGCGGGGGTGAGCTTAATTGATTCAGTTGAAAATCAATCACTCGAGGATTTTCATTGGTTAATGAATATTAATTTTTGGGGTGTGGTGCATGGCACTAACGCTGTTTTACCTTATTTAAAAGCATCGCCTAGCGCTAATATTGTGAATATTTCCAGTTTATTTGGTTTGCTTTCTTTGCCTTTACAAAGTGCTTACAACGCATCTAAATATGCAGTAAGAGGATTTACAGAAGCGTTAAAAATGGAGATGGCAGGTAGTAATGTAGCTGTGCATTGTGTTCACCCAGGTGGCATTAAAACGAACATAACCAATAGCGCCAAAGTATCAACTCACGCTATTACCAAGAGCCAGATTATTGCTGATTTTAACAAACAAGCAAAAACAACAGCAGAACAAGCTGCCGATATTATTTTAGCCGGAATTGAAAATAAACAGCGGCGTATTTTAGTGGGAGGTGATGCAAAATTACTTGATCGTATTTCAAGATGGTTTCCGTCCAGCTACGAAAAGATTCTTGGTTTTGAGAAAGGCGTCATTAATAAACGCAAAGAATTACTGAATAAATAAAGACACGCCTTTGTCACCTTATTATTTCACTTATTCCACTTATTTCATTTATGTAAATTTTTACTGCTTAAACCTTTAGAGGAACTATACATGCCAGCACCGATTGTAAGTCGTCGAGATATTGAATTCTTTTTATATGAGATGTTTGATGTTGAGGCTTTAACCACTCGCGAGCGTTACCAAGATCATGATCGTGAAAGCTTTGATGCTGCAATCGATATTGCACAGGCCATAGCTGAAAAATATTATGTACCTATTCGTCTAAAAGTAGACAGTAATCAGCCGACATTCGACGGCAAAAAAGTGCACATTATTCCAGAGATCAAAGAAGGTCTCGATGCTGTTATTGAAGCGGGACTGACCGCACCAACAACCGATTACGAAATGGGTGGTATGCAACTTCCTCAAATTGCCGCTAGTGGCGCTTCTGCGTACTTAGCAGCAGCAGCCAGTACCAGTATTGGTTATCTATCACTGACACATGCCAATTCAAATTTGATTGAAGCCTATGGTACCCCTGAGCAAATTGAAAAATGGGTGATCCCACAACGAGAAGGGCGCTTTTTCGGCACCATGGCAATGACTGAACCTGGTGCAGGCTCCGGTTTGGGTGACCTAACCACCTCTGCCACTAAAGAAGAAGACGGCACTTATCGAGTCAAAGGTAATAAAATTTTGATATCAGGCGGC
>CAJQKX010000627.1 GCA_905479025.1 uncultured Paraglaciecola sp. | reverse complement strand
TGCAATTAGTACAGGTTTGATATTGTAGTTTTTTAATTTGGGTCATGACAACGTCGGTGCCTCTTTATATTTAATTTGCAGAGAAATCTGCTTTGCTTACTCTGAACAACTCTCGATTATCATTAAGCACTTCAGGGTTAAGCAAGCGCCTATGTGCACTTGCCTGAACCAACGCTCTTTTCTCCAACCGTTCATCAAGACCCTCAAGCGAGAGTGTTTCAAGAATATTTACAAATCCGCTCTCGTCCTTAAGATCTAAATCCCAACCCAGCCCCTCATTTTCCAAATCGAGCCAGGGTGTATTATTACTGATTAAAATTTTAGTCCCTACTGAAATCGATTCAGCAATAACATGTCCATAATTTTCACCTCTGCTAGGGAAAAAGAACAAATCATAGCTGCTAAATATTTCAGCCACTCGAGATGGAGATACAGGCCCATGATAATTTGCCGATATATTTTGAGGCAATTTATTAATAAGCTCTTGGCATTCGTTCAAGTATGCGGGATCTTCTGCGGGCCCATAAATATCAAAAACTATCTTAGCTTTAACACGCTTCAAAATTCTCAACGCATAATCAAGATTTTTCTCACGGGTCAGGCGAGAAAGAAACACAACCCTTAAGCAATTATCGCTTAGCAGCGCGCTGTTTGGGGCACCAAGAACGACCTTACTTGGTAAATCAAGGGCTACCTTAATACGATCACCTTTAAGACTTAACACTTTTACGAAATCTAGCGCCTCATATTTGCTTGATGCATGCCAGATCACATTTTTGTAAAACCCCAAAAATTTAGACAGCACTATATAACTTATTTTTTTTGGATATTTGAGTCTAAGGCAGCCCTCAACGAGTTCACCACGAACCGATAGAACGAGCGGCTTACACATTACCCAACCTAATCTTCGAGCAAGCAATACTCTGATAGTGAAGACTGGATCAAAAAAACTATTTAAATGGATTAGAGCGTGTGGTGTATCTGCTATTAACTTCGCCAAATAGCTTGTAGTACACAGTTGTGGAGGAAGATAACGGACCATAGCCCCTTCGACACTCTGCCATTCATTTAAATTTATATCAGGATACTGCTCCTCACTACCTAGATCACGGTCTCGGGTCACAATCCAAAACTCATAATCATCACTCAACCAATCAACGGTATTTACCACAGTTCTCAAAATTCCGCCTGACTCATATCCAGGCAGATAATTTGAAATAAAGACTAGAACTTTTGGTTTGTTACACAACTCACTCATAAAATTGAACCAACCGTCCAAACTGCCGCACCAGACTCTTGAGAGTCCTCTATGTGATTCTTTACAATCAGATACTTAAGATCTACTATTTCAGCACTACTGCACATAATTTGAATATCTCCCTTCTCTGTAATCAACTTTTCTTTTTATTTGCCAGTACCAGCAAGCTATAGCCACCTAGTAAACGAACGGAAAAATCCGGAGCGATCCTAAACAGCAACCACCTAGGGATAGACATTAATTTTGCGGATAGTGGCTTATTAGGGAGGTCTATGCTGCTAGCAGTGTAAAACCAATCGCAAACTTTATACCCACATTCGTCAAGTAACATTAATGCAATATCTTTATTGTAAGAATGTATGTGACCTACTTTCTTTCTTGCGAATGGTAGCGGTTTTTTCCTCATCACTGCCTGAGCAGATATATCAAGGGGTATATGCAAAACAAACCATGTGCTTCGATCTTTTAATCTTCGGAGAAAATCAAACGGATTTTCCAAATGCTCAATTACATCCATCAAAAGTAGTAAATCGTATTTAGACTTTGTACTTTCCACAAAATCTTCCAAATAAAAATTCACATTCTTTGATTTATGCTTCCCCCAGAACTTCGATGCAGTCGGAGCAATGTCAAATCCATCCAGCAATACTTCGAGACCCAGAAGAGAACGAAGTTTTGACAGAATTCCTCCTGCTCCACACCCGACTTCCACAATTGAATGAGGCTGCAAATTGTTTGCTTCCAATATTTTATTTACTTGCACAGCCTTCCAGGGTGAATCCTGCTCATCCCAAGTAGGATTCTGTGTGACATATTCGTCCGTTAAATATCTGTCATCCTGATTTCTAGATTCCATTTTCTTTTCTCCAGCCAAAAAATACCATGGCTTTTTTTATGATTAATTTTCCTAGTCGAAATATGAAAAGGCACTTAGCAATCCGCGGTGATAACGAGTTGGTTTCTATTTGGGCCCTACACCATTCTCTAAGGCTATCTTTTAACAATTCTTTTCCCATACCTCCATCTCGCATTTTCGAAACGAGCACTGGAACAAACTTAGCTTTCAAGAGATCTCCACCTCTAAGGTAGTGCTCATAATCTACTGCGATTTTGTATTTTTCATTAAACACCCCCACTCGGTCAAAATATGTCCTAGAAGTGAATGCTGCCTGATGAGGTATGGTGTCAGAAAACTTAAATTTACTCCATCTAAAGTCTCCGCCTTCCTCTCGACTTATGGGAATGGGCGTCATGTCTCGACTAACCATAATGATCTTTCCAAACACAACATCTTTGTCATGAGACTGTTTCAAATATGGGGCCATATCAGACAATACAGAGTGAGCCTCGAAATAATCATCAGAGTTCAAAAACAAAATCCATTCACCCTTAGCATTTTCCACTCCCAAATTAAACGCATGGGCCAATCCTCTATCAGGTTTCGAATGCCAGTAGGATAAATTCTCTTGATACTTTTTTATAACTTCAGCTGTGCCATCAGTAGAATCCCCATCAACGATAACATACTCAAAGTCACAAAAATCCTGCCCGATCACACTATTAATGCATTGCTCAATGAAAGGCATTCCATTAAAACAGACCGTAACGATTGAGATCAGAGGCCTCTTTCTCGATTTCCGAACAACATCATTCATTTCTGTTAATTTAGCTTCTTCCAATTTTATTTTCCCCACAGAAATTCCCTGCGTCCTCTGGGAGCTGATCCCCATTAAAAATATTTCTTTTTTTATTTGGTAACATTCCCGCATATCGATTAAGAATCGAGGAATAATAAATAAACGTTAAACACATCATTTGAGCAACAAAATGAATACCAGGTCTTTGAACAAAGTTAGCTACTATAATTAAAAGCAATAAGACTCTAATATTCTTTATATTAAGTAACAACAATAAGTAGAATGGCAGATAACGAGTGAATAATGAAATCATGCCATATGTAGAGAAATCTTGGTTATCTAGGGCTAATTCTCGTGACTCAGTAACCCCAAAACCAAACCAGAAGCGATCATGTGACTTCAATTCATTATAATGACGTGCAACCGATCCTGTTTTATTATCTCCAACGATTCCACTACTTTCATCAGAAGTTATATCTGTTATCCGTGCAAAAGTTTTACTATTTATATAGGACTTAGGAGCGTCACCCAGCAAAGAATAAATTAAAACCATTAATATCGCCAATAATGTGATATTTCTACCAATTATAATAGGGCGATTGATTTTCTTGATAAGTAAATAGATTCCGAACAATGTAATTGAGATCAGAAAAGCGAATGAAAACGTGAATATACCGCAAAAAATAAGATGGTTACGATAACTGTCTGACTTTATTGTAAATTCGTTTAGAACCAGCATCCATGTGATTAAAAGTGCCAATTGCCCTGGTTCGTCAGTTAATCCGCAAATTCTGTTGAAGATAGCATCACCGACGTAATTTTTATCCATCACTATCCCAAGTGGATAAAGCCAATTTTTATCCAAGCCCGTGCCAAATGTTCCTTGTGTGAATTCAATGGAAGGCAGTTCTATTCCCATAACAAGCAAGAAAAACAGTACAACGCTCGCATACATAATAACAATGTTATATTGAAAAAATAGCTTTAGAAGTTGAGGGAAATCTTTTTTCAGAGCATAAATTACAACCAACAAAAAACACATTTTAGTTAAGTAGCCGTAAGATTGCATGACTTGTGTAATATCGCCCAGCACTGTGCCATGTACATTTATAAACAGGAAAACAGACACCCACGAACCGAGCCAAATGTAGTCTCTTGTACCTAAGATTAATTTCTTTTTTATTATCAATAAAAAAAAAATTAATATCAATGCTACATTAATCAACCTGTTATCTTTTGTAACAGCCATTATCCATATGTAAGGGTCTGAAAAGAAACTAATTAATAT
>CAJQKX010000626.1 GCA_905479025.1 uncultured Paraglaciecola sp. | reverse complement strand
CTTCAAAGGGAGGGTGATCCGAGTAGCCAGAGCCACGCTGATCGAATGTGATTAATGTGTGTGATTCAGAAAACAGATCACGATGTTGGTCATACATTCTGTGATCGTTTGCCATCGCATGGCAAAATACCAATGCCAGCCCCTGGCCAGAAACCTGATATGCGATGCGAACACCGTCGGGTGCCGTTGCGATGCAATGTTTAATGCCGGTGTTATGCATATACCTCTTTAGCACCTAACGCCTTGCTAATGGGCCGCGTTGTTGCGAAGCAACGCTTTTAGCGGTCCAGCCGCAGGCGTTCGTTGAGCAACTTGTTAAGCTTTTGGCTTTGGTTGAAAATTAATCGAAGACTAGCTATTTCCTTTAAAAACATAGAGTTATGCCTGCTTTTGTTATGTATACAAAATAGAGATATTAGCCATATATGTCTATTTATTCCTTAAAAGTAGACATATTTATTTGATGTCTCTATTCTACGTGTGTATTCCGACTTACAAAGCATAAAGGAAGTTAGCCATGCCTGAAGGGTATGATAAAGAAAAACCTTACAACCCCCTACCAATATTGCCTCCTGCCACTGATATTGAGAGCAAGGTTATTTTAAAAAAGGCAATTTCTGCAAATAAGGTTTTGGCAGAACTAAAGGGCATGGGCGACCGAATACCCCATCAGGGCATCCTAATTAACAGCATAATTCTACAAGAGGCAAGGGTCTCTTCTGAAATTGAAAATATAGTGACCACTCAAGATGAGTTGTATCAAGCGGGTATACAGGGAGAGCTCAAAGGTTCTGCCGATGCGAAGGAGGTTCTCTATTATCGAGAAGCTTTGTGGGAGGGGTTTCAGGCAGTACAGGACCGACCACTTACCATTAATACCATTGTAAATATCGCAAAAATTGTAAAGCAATCAGATATAGACGTAAGGACTATTCCAGGAACAAAGATAGCTAACTCTAAAGGTGAAGTTATATATACCCCGCCTGAGGGTGAAGAAATAATTAGAGAGAAGCTTAAAAACTTAGAAGAGTTCATGCATGAAGAGGATAATGTAGATCCATTAATTAAAATGGCTATTATTCATTACCAATTTGAAGCTATTCACCCTTTTTCAGATGGTAATGGACGAACAGGCAGAATATTAAATATTTTATATTTAATTGAGAATAATCTATTGAGTGTTCCTGTTCTATATTTAAGTGGATATATCATTGAAAATAAAAATGACTACTACAGGGGATTACGATTAGTAACTGAAAATTCAGACTGGGAAAGTTGGATTTTATTTATGCTGGATGCAATTAAGGTGACTGCTAGCCAGACTAAAGAGCGAATAGAGCAGATATCCATTCTTATGGAAGAGTGCACTGAATATGTTAGAGAAAACGCAAGTGCTGTATATTCTAAGGACTTAATAGAAATTATTTTTCGACATCCATATTCAAAAATCAAAGTTCTGGAAGATGCAGGTATTGCTAAAAGGGAAACCGCTTCAAGATATTTACATAAACTAGTAGATATTGGAGTCCTTGAGCTGAGTAAAGTGGGCAGGGACAATTACTTTATTAATACTCGGCTTATGGAATTACTGCGGTGACTGGAGAGCTTAACGCCGCGCTCTGCGGCAATTTTGGAGCGCAGCGGAAAAATTGTCCGGCAGCAGCGCCTTGTTATGCCATAGTTGCACTGGCATCGTCTTGCAGTATTTTCCGTAATTCATCAGAAAGATCGATTTCATACGGGATGCGATCAAAATCGTTAAATGCATCAAGAAGATACTGAGCGTAATCAGGAGAGGTTTTTCCCATACTAAAACCTCCACATCGAATACAATTTATTAATGCATCTGCGTAAGATTTAGTCGCATCCACTTTTCTCAGCTCAAAATATCTCCGGTATACCATGTCTGTTATGTATTTTTTAAACCTGTCAGCAACCACATCACTCACTAATATTTGTTTCACAATTTGACCTAGCGCCAACATGCTACTTTTGGGTATGTTTCCATTCTCATGGTTTGCCGATGTTGATTCTAATAACACATTGTCTTGTTCTAACGGAATATGGTCGACGGCTTCAATCCACTTACACAGGCATGACGTTATTTCATAGAGTGCGTAATGATATTTAGTTGGCCATTCTGTATGAGGGTCAACAAGTTTCTCGTTAGGGGCCAGGTTTCTTAGTATGCGCTCAACAAAATGTGGAAAATAATAAAGCCACATGTGCCACTGTATATTTTGATATAAAGCACTAGTAATCATGATATCGAAGAATCTAATCCCAACGAGTAGCTCTGAATCCCATTGGCCATTTTCATGAAAATCACCCATTGGCTCGTTATATGGATCAGGCGCCGAGCGACTGTATAAGGCATCCAAATGAGCTATAACAAATTCACCAACAGGTTTATATACACCATATTTTTCAGCAACTTTACAATCTGCGAACAAGTAATAAAGGAGCTTATTTCTTTTCGGTAGCACATAGCTATCTCTATAAGCTAAGTTTTGATTGTTTCGTATTTCATGATAAAGGACGCTTTTTGTATCTTCCGCCAAGCGCCTTAGATAGGTATCTACAAATTCATTATTCTCATAAAAATTTGATGAAAGAATTTGCAATGCGAAATAAGGCCTGATTTCCGAAATTGCATTTACCGTGTTTCTATTTATTAAAACCTCATGAACGATTTCTTTGGCAACCTCCTTTTCTCGGTCGTGGGACGGAAGAAGGTCTGCAATAGATCCGATTTTTTTCCGAAACATCTTAGCTGCTTTGTCGCGGATAGTTGGTTTGGCTTGTTTTTGTGCGCCCCCTATTTCAGCAAGCAAACCTTGAAGACCTGGATACTCTGCTGATTGACTTTTAAGGTAATTCTGAAGTCTTGATAAGGGGTAATTCCCATTATATATGCGAGCTAACTGAGCAATATTTCCTTCAATTAAAGAAAATAGCTCCGAGTATTTCTTCTCTCTGGAAAGCTCGAAGACATATTCTCTAAACTTAACTACATTTGATTTGGATATTTTCTTAACTCTGAGGTAGGCGTATAGCCCTAGAGACATCATGAGAAGAATAATGAATGATGCATGAGAGGTAGTAATTGACCACCGGGAAAGGTTATACCCCGGCGTAAGCCCAAGCGAACGAAATGTCTGATAGAACTGCAAATACAAGATCGACGCTAACGCTACAAATAGTATTAGCCAACCTAACCTTCCAAATCTAAGAGAAATTTCCAGCCTTCTTACCCTAGGGATAATGGCATAGACCGCAACAAACAAACCTGCAACTGTAATTAGGCTATCTAGGTTCACAAATTACCTCTTTAGGGCATAACGCCCAAAGCAGCGGCGCGCGTTAGCGCGTCCAGCCCGAAGGGCGATGCTGCCTTTGCTTGTTAAATGCTATTTTTTGGATTCACCGCCACTGCTGGAAGAACCGCCAGAGCTGCCACCTTGGGATTTAGTGGTTGTTCCGGGAGCCTGACCCATTGAAGGTATATTTGCACTTTTTTTGATGCTGCTTGTGCCGCCAGTTTTTTGCATTGTTGGGATACTTGCACTATCTGTTACGAAAGTTTTTTTACCTTTGGACATATCGATTTCTCCTTAGTTGATATTTAGAATTACAAAGCTGACAACGCATGATAAGGCAACTAAAAATAGTGTGCCAGAAATGTAATTTAGTGATGAGTTTAGATAAGCATAGATATTGAACTTATTGAAAGCGTTTGCTTTGGCTTCAATATAATATTGTTCTGCATATTTGAGCTGAGTTGATATACCTTTATTACCGATTAGGAAAGAAATTAATGTTGCGATTACAGATAGAAGAAGCAAAACCCAAGAGGCCTTTAAAACAACAAGGTGATTAGCCTCCTCTAGTGGCACTATGAATTTGATAAAGGTCAGTGATATAGCTAGGCCTGCACTTGATAAGGATAGAATAGCTCTGTCATAGGCTTCGCTATTTGAAAGCTGCCTTTTGTATAGCTCGTCTCTCAAAGAATCAAAAATCTCCATGGATCGTTTTTGTTCTTCCTCTGTACGAGTGATGATTTCTTCTTCATCGTCTGACAATTTCTTGATCCTCCGAAGGCATTTAACGCCGCAAACACGGGCTGGAAAACTGCGAAGCAGTTTGACAGTCCGCAACAACGAAGTTGTTGTATGCGTGCTTTGCCTTGTTAGTGAGCAGAATCTGGCACATAAGCTTGGTACTCAATGGTCTTGTATGCTTGGCCATTGACCATAACCTGCAACTTGTAGACTCCCGGTGGGTCTCCTGCTGAGAACAACAATGGCTCAATATGAGAGTCTTTTACTGTACGTGTTTTGAATACAAATTTAACATCTTGCTCGGAACGCTCAACTGATTCTAAATCACCGCCATCGACAATGACTTGCGGAGGAGTAATGGCAGTCAACTGGATTTCGTGGGCTCTGCCATCATCTACTTTGTATTCGATGCCATAGAGGCCTCCTTCTCGCATTGTGAGAAGTGGCACTCGATTGGCTTCTTGGTCAAAACGGAACCTAAGTCCGTGCTCTCCAACTCTCTCTGCGATTTCTATTGTGCCAAAACGTACTTCAACCTCGCTCTCTGAGCAGCCAAGTACGAATAAAATCATGATCAATATTACGAAGCGCATATTAAGCTCACTAACGCCTCAAACACGGGCTGGGAAACTGCGTAGCAGTTTGACAGTCCGCAGCAACGAAGTTGCTGTAAGCGTGCTTTGACTTGTTAAATGCTTATGCACGAGTACCACCTGAGTAAAGGTGATTAA
>CAJQKX010000625.1 GCA_905479025.1 uncultured Paraglaciecola sp. | reverse complement strand
GAAGTAGCCATAATTTACTTACCTGATTAAACACAAAATAAAAAAAACCCGGAAAATCCGGGCCTGTGTCTCTGAAAAACGACAAACTTAGCAAAGTGTAGTTGGGGCACATACTGCAGCCCATGTAATCACTTTTGTCGTGGCGTTCTGAGTCGGGGTAATTGTAAATGTACCGGCTCCAGTAATAGTTGAGTCAGACGCTTTTGTGCCTGTAACCACACCGTCTAGAGTGGCTACACCGGTGGTTCCAGCTGCTGCAACTATGTTAGCCGGAACACCATTAACACCGCCATCACAATCTGCTAAGGCAGTACCCATTTGCACACATATTTCCACCGCAGTTTTGGCAGCGGCAGTGGCGTTTGTCACTTCAGTAAAACGCGCTTTTTCTGTATAAGACTGATAAGCTGGCAAAGCAATCGCTGCCAAAATACCGATAATTGCCACTACAATCATCAATTCGATTAAAGTGAAGCCGCTTTGTTTTTTAACGTTGTTAGTCTGAGTCATGTTCATGGTGTTATCTCCGACACATTTTGTGTCAATTTAAGTTTTAAACGTTTTGCCAGTTGCCGAATTAGGGCGTTGTTTTTGAATTCCTATTCAGTATAGAAGGAGTTAAGCATCTGACAAGTATGCAGATACATACTTAAGTGTTAGTCATTAAACTCCACAAATAAAATCTACAGCCTCAACACCCAATTAACAAGTTAATTAATAGTTGGCTTGAATACACAGCGAAGCTAAACGAAACGCAACCAAGTGTTATTTATCCTCGTTTATTTTCTTTGTAAGCTGCCGTTTGCTGGCTCATTTTCATACCAGATGCCATATTTATCACCCTGATATTTGAGACAATGAAATAAATACGCTGTTGAAAGCATGAATAGGCCACCGACTAATGCCGCTTCATTTGCAAGACCTAAACAGCAAAATATAAAACCACTTATATGCCCAGCAACCTCAATTCGAGTTGCTGATTGCCTACTGGGTCGAGTTTGTAAAAAGTTAAACACAAACCAACATTTTAATATAAAGGGTAAAGCCTTCCAGTTATCTGATTGTTTATCCATTATAAATTTCTCCTGATTCAAAGTTGATACATCAACCTCAAGCGCAGCAGCGAGACATTTAAGAGATTCTAAACTTGCATTTTTACCACTTTCAATTCGTTGAATTGTTCGAACATTTAAACCAGACATTTGAGCTAATTGCTCTTGTGAAAGGTGGAGGCTAATACGTAACTCTTTAAGGATCATTTAACTTACCTCTGCGCATAAGAATCACAAGTATGCATAAATTTCCTTAGTGTCGGTTACGAATTTAAACCGACACTCCCATGACAGTTAGGGATTACCCCATGCTTGGCGACTAATATTCTTTATACAATGACTCTTATACAAACACTTTCACAAGCACTTTCACCCGATCTTTTCACCCGTTTTTTTATAAGCACTATTGTCAAATCTTCGAAGAATGGATTTCTATTACTCTTAAGGACAAATCTATCGCTTGAACATGTTTAGTAAGTGCCCCTGACGAAATAAAATCTACACCTATAGCAGATAAAGCCTTTAAACTTTCAATAGTAATATTACCCGACACCTCCAGTTTGCATTGCCCTTGGTTGACAATCACCGCTTGCTTAAGCATATCCAAACTAAAGTTATCTAGCATCACAATATCGGCCTTAGCCTCAATGGCTTGGTGTAGTTCTTGAATATTTTCTACTTCTACTTCCACAGGTAAATCAGCGTGATGTTCCCTTGCTTTATTAACAGCTGCTTGTATCGAACCACAGGCTAGAATATGATTTTCTTTTATAAGGTAGGCATCATACAGACCAATGCGATGATTTTTACCACCACCACAAGTCACCGCATATTTTTGCGCTAAGCGCATACCAGGCAATGTTTTTCGGGTGTCTAATAATTGCGTGTTAGTTCCGGCTAACTCTTTCACACATTTAGCAACGACAGTGGCCGTGCCTGATAGTGTTTGTAAAAAGTTTAACGCGGTGCGCTCACCTGTTAAAATTCGCCTAGCATTGCCCAACACCCTCACTATTGGCTGATTTACTTTTAGCTCGTCACCGTCTTTGACATACCAGTTCAACTGAATATTTTTATCAATACGAGCAAAAGTTTCTGTGACCCAACCAGCGCCAGCTAATACACAATCTTCACGGGTGATAATATCAGCGGTAATGCTTTGTGTGACGGGGATAAGATTAGCGGTGATATCACCGTGGTCGACATGTTGTCCATCCAAATCTTCTGATAACGCGATTTCAACCGCTGCTTTTATATCAATATTTTGCATAGTTTCTCTTATAACAATGGAGCAAGGTCTATAGATTTCGTAAAATCAGCCATTCACCTTTTTGGGAGAATTCTAATTGTTTTAATGCGCTCATTCCCAGCAATATTTCATTCTCTTTAAAACCGGGATTTAAGTTAGCTCTGACATTAGCTAATTGAATATCACCAATAGACAATCGTTGAATATTTGTTTGGGCCACCTGAAGCCTTCCATTCGCAGTTTGCACCCAAGACGCCCTGCCCTTTTGTAAATTAAGTTGTTCAGCCAAATGCATAGGTACTGATACATGAGTGGCACCTGTATCTAATAAAAACACCACCGGTTGACCATTAATAGCACCGCCACTGACATAGTGCCCAGCCCGATTTTGTCTAAGTCGCACCTCTTGCACACCTTGACTAAATGAGGAAATAGGCTCGACATTAGGATTAAATTGCTTGGCAAGTTGATCATCGAACAACAGCGTTAACAAACCCAAACCGATGATCCATGCAACAATCAACATACCTTTACCCACTTTACTTTGTTGCATTGATTAGTTCACTCTTCATAAAATTTGTCTGCGTTTGCAGCCTCTCTTTGTTATCATAACAATATCAAGCCACTAAAGCCGCTAATACCTTGATCAAGAAAGCCATTTTAACACAAGCTGAATATTGCCCTACAACTCACTGGGACGAGCGCCCTGAGCAAACTAACATTTCACTATTAGTGGTACACAATATTTCATTACCACCGAATGAGTTTGGTGGTGACTATA
>CAJQKX010000624.1 GCA_905479025.1 uncultured Paraglaciecola sp. | reverse complement strand
ATCTATCAGCTTCTTTGTTAGTACCCCATTCGAGATTACCAATATTAGGATCTTTCATTGAAAGATTATTTGCGACCTCAACACCTTGTCTAGAAAGAATAACTGTTATCTCGCTTACAACATCATCGTTGATTATTTTTGTCCAAAAGTCTCTCCTAGCCGGGAACATATGTCGGTCATCTAGGGGAACTTCGACTCTTTCTATAATGTCAAAAAATATTTCTATTGATCGTAGGTTAAGCCATTTATTAACCTTTTCAATACATTTATCACGCTCTCTAATACCTCCAAGATCCTCGTTTAAAAAAGGCCATCTTTTACTAAGGTTATCGAGTCTTCTTGGGTCGCCAAAACTATTTTGTATGAGATCTATAACGCGCTTATGGAGATCATTATTTTGATTTATTGCGGTTAAAGAATTTATGAGCGCCACTAAGGCAAAACTTTTCATACTCTGATGGACTATTTCGTTATTAGAAAAAGAATTTATGATATTAGATATCTGGTTTTCATTTAAACTATTTTTTGTTATGTGTTCGCAAACTTTAGTTAGAAAGGCATTAGAGTATTTGGTAGATATTAAGCCAGTTTGATTTATTCCAATGAAATCTAGGTGCTTATCTTCTATTTGGCCATCAATAAATGCTTTTATGGCCTTATCTTTGCTGCTAACGCCTTTTATGATATTAAATTTTTTATTGATTTCCCTGTCTTCGTCAGATAGTCGATGCTTATATCTGTTAAGAAAGTCCTTCACAACTTTTCCATTTTTGGTGTCAGGTTGATAATCAAACACCCAAGCATCAAAAAGTGTATTTATAAATTTCTTATCTGGATTGCATTGATTGAGTACCGCTTTAGTGAAAGTTGGATTATAGTCTTTAAATTTTTCACTTAATAGGTAGTAGGGTAGTTTACGTTGGTCGCTTTTTTTTAGGGCGGCTATACCACTTTTGATAAGAGTTAGTGATATTTTTTCTGGATCTATAGCGGGGTCAATTTTATGATTTTCAGCTCTAAGTTTATCCGCTTTTAACTTACATTCAGATATGCTCGGCACATCTATTGAGAATTTCTTAATGGGTTTGAGTTCGCTAATCTGCATCTCTTACCCCAGCCTCAGCAGTTATTTTCTTCAGAAAAGACATGGATTCAGTCGTTCTTGCTTCATACATTAAAATGCGTATATCAATTCTTCTATTTTTAGCTCGTAATTTTCCTGAAGTATTTTGGACTATAGGTCTTGTCTTTCCATACGCCGACCCGGCAATAACAGTTTGATATTTTTTTAACTGATCAAATGTTTTTCCTGAACTGTCAATTGGCCCGTAGAAACTATTGATTGATGGACGGTGCTTCGACATTGCCTCTATGGTGTTTGCTGACCTCATAGATGAGAGTTTTAAATTGGAGTCAATAGATGGGGCGTTGAAGAGCTTTCTTGTTATAGGGATATTGTCGGTGTGTCCCTCAATGAAAATTGAGTTTACGTAAGCACTATAATCATTTCCATATTTTACATTGCTGCAATAAGACGTTGGTCTAAAAGGGAGTCCATCTGAGGTCATCACGCTACAAGGTAGAATTTCAGAGAAGGCCATTGCTAGTACTTCGACCGCTTTCTCTGAGGGTGATTTTGGATTTATCTTAAACTCACCGCTAGCAAAAAGAACGCCTTCTGGAAGTCTTAAAATACCATTTGCGAAATCGGATTCGTCAAGATCATATCCTGCGTTATTTAAATACTCGCTCAGCCATTTAAGTATATTGCCACGTTGCTTCAAAACCCCACTATTATATTGGTCTATATCCCTTCTTTTTTCGTCCTCAGAAACAAGGTCTTCATATTTCTTTGCTTCAACCTGTGATTGAATCGCAAAATAGACAATAATCAAAATGAATATAAATAGCAGGCCGACCATAATATCGGTCATTGATATAAAGAAACTTTCTTCCTCTTCTTCGTGATGCTTCCTATGTCTTCTCACGACTTAGGCCACTCTCTTGTTTTTTTCTTTAGTGAAATCGTCAATGACCTCACTAAATTCTTCTATGGCGTTTTCTAGTGTCCCTATTGATGCGCTGAAATTATTATCTACTTGGGTTGTAAACAGGTTTAATTTTGTCAATACCGATTCTGTGGATTCAGTTAGTGCTTTATGGAGAGAGGCTAGTTTTTCATCGCTTCCAGATAATTCTTTCACTTGACTAGATATTTCCTCTTTAAGTGTCCTTACCGATTCCTCAATTGAACTTGTTGCTTGCCCCATGTGATCTGTTGTTAATTGAAGCGAGGTTGAAATTGATTCGATGGCGATTTTCGAATCTGTTACATACTGTGTCAATGGCTCAATTGTACTTTCAAGTGAAGAACCAGCGGTTTCGAACTGGGCACTAGCTGATTTTATATCAACGCTAGCCTGTTTCATGCTACTTGTTATCGGTTCTAAAGTGTTTGTAACTGTTATGAACTGCTCTGGTAATGAAGCAAGAGATTTTTCTAGCACAACTAATTTAGTGGTTATCTTATCTAGAGAGCTAACAAGGTTTGTCGTAGAGTTGGAGAAACCATCTGCAATATCTTTCCCGGCCTCTGAGATTTGTTGCTTAGCTATTATCGCGGCATCAGTTATCGAGGCTGACAATCCTTCTGCACTACCTTTCAATTCATCAGATATAACTTTCCCTGCATCCGCTATACCTTTACTGGCCTGTTCGCTTGCTGCTGACATAGATGACTTTAATTGGGCTGTACTTGTATTAGCAATATCTTTTCCTTTTGATGATAATTCTTCCATTGTCGATTTCAGCCCAAGCAATATATTACCAACATCATCTTTGGTGCCTTCGATATTTGATTTCATACCATCAAATGCCGAACCTATATCTGCAGCAACGTTTTCTGTGCTTTCTTGTAATGAGTTTTTTAGCTGCTCTAGAACTACTTTAAACTCACTATCAAAGTTATCAAGTGAGCTAGAAAGAATTGTTCCTAGCCCCTCAAGTTTGTCGCTTACCGAATCAAGCTTTTCAGCTACTCCAGCCATACTGTCTTTTGTCGCGCCCTGAATTCCTTCAGCTATTCCTTGAGATATATTCTTCATATTTTCTAAATTACTTTCGGTAAGATCTCCTCCGATACCTTCAATTTTTGCAACTAAAGGTTGGAAGGTTTCTCTTAACTGATCGCCAATTTTCATTGCTAAATCAGTGTTAAATGTCTGTAACTGCCCAAGTTGATTATTTAATATTTCATTCGCTTCAAGAGATAAGCTTTCGAGTGTTTGGAATTTCACTCCGCGTTCGATTAAAATTGATAATTTATTTAACTGTGAGTTAAGTGTTGCGGTTGTCCATTTGATCTGTATAGTCAAAATTATTGAGGAAAAAAGAGCAAATAATGAAGCGTAAAATTTTGCAGATGAGGCCATAAGTAATTGGGTTATTGCTTTTTGTACATCGATTGTTTGATTTGCTGATTCGGCGGCACTGTTTATTGCTATAACTGCCTGTGAAAGAGCGGCTATAAGACCCAGAAATGTAAGAGATAGGCCTATTCCAATGAAAATATTGGGCAAAGACTTTGTAAACCCTGGGCCCATATGAAGTTGATCTAGTGTGAAGAAGTCATGCGGTCTTTCAGTATTGGCGCAAACTATTATACTTCCATCTTGGTTAGATCTGGGAAGCAGCAGGGTTTCTGTAAACTCATCCCAGGCGTTATTTAATTTTTTTATAGAGGTTAAATCTTGATCTATTTCATTATAGTTTTCGGAAAAAGATTGCTCATTCTGAAAGGGCTGTATGGTTTTGATTGCTTGATTAATCAAATACAAATCATGGCCATACCTAATAAGCATATAAATAGAGATCAAGAAGGCAGTGGTGAGAATTGAAACGGCTATTGCTGGCCCAACATTCTCTTGGGTGATCCAGTCAAGAAGTGGGCTTATTAAATTAGAAAAATTACAGCCAATATCAAAAAAAAATTCGTCTTTACAATTTTTTGTCACTACGCAATCCCTTTACTAATTATTTTTGTTCATTCTAACTATATATTTTAGCTATGCCAACGCTTCCTTTGCTTAACGTAGAATGATCTCGCTCACGTCCATACAAATTAATATGTACGATTTTTATACTACCGCAGCGCTTTCGGCTTAGGTCCTCGTGAGCGGTTGCCTGATATCATTTCCTTACTAAATAACTAACATTAACCACTTAAGTTTCAAGAGTATTTCAACCTGCTTATATCCTGATGATTTTTCGAAGTCACTTATGAACTCCATGAGTGTGTATTTGTCTTCGTCATCATTGTGTAATGCTCCTGAAGCATCATAGTCCTGTTGAAACTGTTGAAAAGCTTTGAAGGATGCTAGCTGTTTATCCACGTCCTGCGCTAATTGTATTCGTAAGTGCACAGGTAAGTTAACGTAGTCCTGAATCTCGCTTAAGTTTTGGATACGTCCTAGCGTAATGTCTTCAACAGCTTGTGCCATTAAAGTATCTAAAGACTCTCTTTGACTGCGAGAATTATCTTCAGACTGCATTTTTTTACTTTTGGGAATACCTAGGCTAGATGGAGCTTCAAAAGCCTTTTTCTGTGATTGAGAATCACTTAAATTTATCCCGCAGTCTGCAAAAACCCTTTTGATATTCACATCTGAAGACCTTAATGAGATATCTTCATCCCAGTCTAAGATGCTAACTTTATTTGCAGACGGCCATAACTCTGATTCTGTTAGTCGAATGTAAATTTTTAAGCCTCCGATTATTTCGATAGCTATCTTAGCGGCACTACCAAGTTCGATATAAGCTACTTTCGAACGATCATAATATTCTGCTGCTTTTAATTGCGTCTTATTGTATGGT
>CAJQKX010000623.1 GCA_905479025.1 uncultured Paraglaciecola sp. | reverse complement strand
GTAATGCAAGTTTAGGAGCCATAATCTTGTACCCTTTTTCATTTCAATTGGGTGCCAGTTCATCGGACTTTGTAGTGGCCGCCATACATTTAGAAACCCAACTTCGAGGTCATTATTCTTAGATGCTCTCACAAGCTGCTCTCTCGGCTCAAATAAGGCAGGAGGAAGGTTTGAAGCCAAGGAGCTATTAAGTTCAGCTGGCAATGCGATCTTCGCGGCATATGACTCGCCGGCCAAATTAGATAATAATTTTCTTTTAATTAGAAGCCTTAGCCGATGGTATAGCTGACTCGGGCGCGTATTAATAATAGAGTGATACAGCAGTCGATATTTGCTAACCATTAAGACGGCCTTTCAATTTCTTTGAAAGCAGCTCTCGCAAGGCAGGCGCCAGGATATAACACTGGCGGCCAGCGAAACTGCCTCTATTTGTCTCTTTCTTAAGATTATTTAGATCGCTTAGACCATCAAATAATCTCGCGACTTCAACTACACCACAAATAACTGCTTTGTCACGAATAGTCTCAATGGTCTCTCCTTTACCAATAGGTAACCTTTTTCGACTTATGATTTCTCCAGTGTCAATGCCTTGGTCAATCATATGAATAGTTATACTTGGTTCATGTTTCAAAAGGATAGACCACTCAACAGCATTCATACCCCTCACTGCCGGTAAAGGTCCACTATGATTATTAACTATCTTTTGGTTTGCTGCTTTAATAAAAGAAGACTTTAGGATCCCGCCACCAGCATAAATGACGGCATCGGGCACAGATTCCTCTAAGCATTGTATTGACTCAGAAGAGTTAAGATTCTTTACGACTACATAGCTTACTTCGCTCGCTTTGCACCATGCTTTTAATGATGCGAAAGGTATTCTGTTATCTAACAAAAATTGTGCTTGTAAGTTTAATTCAACACCAGATTTCCTAAAAGGAAGTAACTTACTTGCCACTTTTTTTAAACCCTGAATACCACGCTGCCTTACCATTGTTTTAAGTCTTTTAACACTAAACGGAGTAACGACTAGAACAGTATCAATACAGTGACCAGATCGCCTAAGTAATTCACACATTGCTAAAGCAGGAATACTACCGTCGAAACCCGCAGTAATAACTAATTTCATTCCTCTGCTTCCAAGCGAGAGACTATCGACATCAATGAATCACAATAGTACTTTGCTGACCAATTAGGGTATCGCATAAACATATAACGACCCCAGAGCGGGTATGAGCCGGCGACACTTCCCCTTAGTGGTTTAATGAGTCGACTGGAGAACTGCACCGACCCGATAAAGTCAATCATTTTCGCAGCCGCATTTACAAGCCTTAAGTCAGGTATCTGTTGCTCCATGAGCAAAACACAAATCGCTAGCTGCGCGTTACCAGTCAAACAAACATAGTTTTTATTACCTACAAGGGCCTCATTAAATTCACCAGGCACCCTTCCGTTAGTTAACTCTGATTTCTTCACAAAAAAATCTAATATTTCTTCCATAGGTTTTCCGTATTTACAATAGTCACCTATCAACCGACTACTCTCCTGAAAACCTCTGATTGTATAAGCTATAGTGTGAGTAAACGCGAAACCCTCGTCATCAAATCCCCATCGCGCTATAGCCCCGTTTGGTAACTTACGTTCAAGAGCAGCATCAAGAAACCGTTCTGCGGCAGTTCGTTGAGAAGCACTCTGAGTACTCTTCCAAACTTCCAACATCGGCCATGCAACATGTGAGTAATAGGAGGGAGTTTCACTAGCCCTATAGTCGCCTGCTGGCCATAACCCATTAATATCTACACCCGATGCCAGCCAATTAGCGCCCCTATCAGCAGCCGTTAAGAAAGTTTGGTCGCCAGTGAGATGAAATAAAGCCATCATCCCTTTTAGAATCTGCCCAGTGTTAAACACCGACCCCGCTGATGCGGCACTTGGATGCAACCCACCATGCCAAGACCCATTTTGAGACTGAATATCCAATAGCCATTGCCCTATACTCAATGCAGCATCCGAATATTTGGGAGCATCGAGAAACTTAGATATGCGGATAAGCGTGGGAATAAGATAACCCGTTGTCTCTGGATATGGTTTTGACCATCCCAGTAATGGTGAAAAATGAGCGCAAGAACCACCTCTTCCTTTCTCAATGCTCTGCATCAACCAATCAGCAGTTAATGTCAAATGGTTGTTATATCTCTTAATACTATCGATTGAATCAGTTTCCATAATAAATTTTTATTTTTGTTCCTTGATTAATGTCTAAGACTGCCTCATAGGTTTCTCAGCGATTCCGCAATTTTAATTGTCAGCCTTGAAACTTCTAATATTTCCTGCATCGGTATAGGTGCCATGCGCCCAGAAGTGACGCTATTTACAAATGCGGCGACACATTCTTTCTGCCCCTTATTTTGCCGCATGGTTTTAAACTTATTAAAGCCTTTCCACCCAAATCCTCTAAGTTCTCTAAAATTATTCAGCTGCAAAACAGCATCGTTAGAAAATACCTCAATACGTTCCTTCGGAAAGGCTTTACCCCCATTCGCAAGATAGTTAATGACGCCAACTGAACCATCCGCAAACGACAACACAATCACCACCTTGTCGTCTCTCACCTCAACTAAGCGAGATTCCCCAATCATAGTCGCAGAATATTGTGTTACTTTTTTACCCACCAAAAACCGCATTAAGTCTATAAAGTGACATACTTCACCAATAACCCGGCCGCCGCCCACTTCTTTATCTTGTAGCCAATGGTCAGACGGAACTGCACCAGCATTTATAGTCATAACAATATTTTTTGGCGTATTAGAAGACTTTAACAAGTCCTTCATTTTGACTATATGAGGAGAAAAACGTCTGTTGAAGCCAACCATTACAATATTGTTATTCGCTTCGCTGTTGTACGCTGTTTCTATCTGATCTACTTCGGCCAGCGTTATTGCTAAGGGTTTCTCAACAAAAATATGCTTTTTATTTACCAAAGCGGCGACCACCTGACCCGCATGCAGGTTGTGTGTGGTTGATATTACTATTGTATTGACATGATCATCTTTAAGACTAGCCTCAATGTCTGTGCTTATGCCAGAGAACCCGAATTTTTTACCTACTACCGTACTGCTTACCCCGCCGCTTGAAACCAAGGAGTCGCATACCGCATTAGCCGCCTTA
>CAJQKX010000622.1 GCA_905479025.1 uncultured Paraglaciecola sp. | reverse complement strand
AGGCGAGATCGAAGTGCGCGTTAGTATTGATCGCGAAACTGGAGGGTTTGATACTTTTCGCCGTTGGCTAGTGGTTGCAGATGATCACGAACAAGAAAATCCTATGGCTGAAATGTCAATATCTGCAGCTCAGATGGACGAACCAGACAAACAGTTGGGTGAGTATGTTGAAGATCAAATCGAGTCTATCGCATTTGACCGGATCACTACACAAACAGCTAAACAAGTTATCGTTCAAAAAGTCCGTGAAGCAGAACGCGACCAGGTCATCGCAGAATATGAAGACCGAGTTGGCGAATTAGTCACAGGTACAGTTAAGAAAGTCAATCGTGATAACGTTATTATTGATTTAGGTAATAATGCTGAAGGCGTGATTTACCGTGACGATATGCTTCCTCGTGAAACATTCCGCCCTGGTGATAGAGTACGTGGTTTACTTTATGTTATTCGTCCTGAGGCTCGTGGCGCACAATTATTTATTAGTCGTACTCATCCAGATATGTTGGTTGAGTTGTTCCGCATTGAAGTGCCAGAAATTGCCGAAGAAACCTTAGAAATTAAGGCTGCGGCACGTGACCCAGGCTCCAGAGCCAAAATTGCTGTTAAAACTAACGATAAACGTTTAGATCCAGTCGGTGCATGTGTTGGAATGCGTGGCTCTCGTGTCCAAGCCGTGTCAGGAGAACTCAGTGGTGAGCGGGTAGACATCGTACTTTGGGATGATAACCCAGCACAATTTGTTATCAATGCTATGGCACCAGCAGGAGTCGCTTCTATTGTTTTAGATGAAGACACACATTCAATGGATGTAGCGGTAGAAGCAGACAACTTAGCACAAGCCATTGGACGAAGTGGTCAAAATGTCAGATTAGCCAGCCAACTAACAGGCTGGGAATTAAACGTAATGACAGTAGAAAACCTAAATGCGAAGCATGAAGAAGAAAACGCTAAGGTCTTAACCGTTTTTACCACTGGTTTAGATATAGACGAAGACTTTGCTTCTATTTTGGTGGATGAAGGTTTCACGACGCTTGAAGAAATAGCTTATGTGCCTATCAATGAACTGCTCGATATCGAGGGTTTAGAGGAAGAGATGGTTGAAGAGTTACGTAATCGTGCTCGTGCAACCTTAACGACTCGTGCATTGGCTACAGAAGAAACCCTTGAAGCTGCAGAGCCTAAAGAAGAGCTGTTAAACCTTGAAGGTATGGACAGACACGTTGCCTATACTTTAGCAAGTCGCGGCATAACAGATCTTGAAGGCCTTGCAGAACAAGGTACTGATGAGATTTCAGATATTGAAGAATTAAGCGATACGAAAGCCGGTGAGTTAATCATGGCCGCCCGTAATATCGTTTGGTTTAACGAAGAATAGGTCAACAGGAGGAATTCCCATATGGCAGAAGTATCCATAGAAAAACTTGCCACCGATATAGGTACGACCGTTGACCGTTTGGTTCAGCAATTTAAAAGTGCAGGCATTGATAAAGTAGCTAGTGATGATGTAACAGAAGACGAAAAACGCACATTATTAGATTTCTTAAGCAAACAACACGGCGGTTCAGGCTCTGAAGCACCTAAACGCATGACGTTACAACGCAAGACAACCAGTACATTGAGTGTGGGTAAGTCTAAAGGGGTGACAGTTGAAGTGCGTAAGAAGCGAACTTACGTGAAACGTTCTGATGTCGAAGAAGCTAAAATAGCTGAAGATGAAGCGAAACGTTTAGCCGAAGAACAGCAAGTTAAGCTAGAAGCAGAGCAACAAGCCGCTGTGAAAGCTAAAAACGCTGCGCAAGAAAAAGCACAAAAAGCGGCTGAAGCCAAAGCCAAGTCAGATGCAGAACGTATCGCTCGTGCTGAGAAAGCCAAAGAAGTGCGTGCTGCTGAAGAGTCAGCCTTAAGTCCAGAAGAAAAAGCAGAACAAGAACGAATGCGTATCGAGGCTGAAAAACTTCGCAAGGCTCAAGATGAAGAAATTCAACGTAAACTTGAATTAGATGCGAAAAACGCAGCAGAAGAAGCTAAAAAGCTGGCTGAAGAAAATTCCCGTCGCTGGAAAGAAGAAGAAGAGCGACGTAAGAAACAAGAAAAAGAAGAAGTGCATGTGCATTCAAACCGCTATGCGCAAGAAGCCGAAGATGCCGATGACATCAAAACTGAACTTGGCGGCCGTAGACGTAAAAAATCTAAGAAAAATGCCGGTTCAGATTTAAAACATGCTTTTAATAAACCTGCTCAACCTGTCGAGCGTGTTGTTCGTATTGGCGAAACCATCACAGTAAGTGAACTAGGTAGCAAACTCGCTATTAAAGCCACCGAAGTGATCAAAGCCCTAATGAAAATGGGTGAGATGGTTACTATCAACCACGTACTTGACCAGGAAACTGCTGTGTTAGTGGTTGAAGAAATGGGTCATAAATATGAGTTGGTTAACGATAACGCACTTGAAGATGAGCTGATTGCTGACGCCTCTGGTGGCGAAAAGTCTAGTCGTGCGCCTGTTGTAACTATTATGGGCCATGTTGACCACGGTAAAACGTCACTGCTTGATTACATTCGCGCCGCGAAGGTAGCCGATAGCGAAGCGGGGGGGATTACTCAACATATCGGTGCTTATAGTGTTGAAACCTCTAACGGTCGTATCGCCTTTTTAGATACGCCAGGGCACGCAGCGTTTACCGCTATGCGAGCTCGTGGTGCAGTTGCGACGGATATTGTCATTTTGGTTGTGGCTGCTGATGATGGTGTTATGCCACAAACAAAAGAAGCGGTTCAGCATGCAAAAGCGGCA
This sequence comes from uncultured Paraglaciecola sp., assembly GCA_905479025.1. Next base: position 591 of record CAJQKX010000622.1, on the reverse strand, counting down.
GGCGTACCATTAATTGTAGCCGTTAATAAAGTAGATAAAGAGTCTGCAGATCTTGACAGGGTTAAAACTGAATTATCGCAAGTTGAAGTGATATCAGAAGAGTGGGGCGGTGAACACCAGTTTGTTTACGTCTCTGCTAAAACAGGCCAAGGGGTGGATGAACTATTAGAAGCCATCAGTCTTCAAGCCGAAGTACTCGATTTACAAGCCGTACCTTCTGGCCCTGCAAAAGGTATTGTTATTGAATCACGATTAGATAAAGGCCGTGGTCCTGTTGCATCTGTGCTTATTCAAGAAGGTGAGCTTCGTGCTGGTGATATTATGTTGTGTGGTGAGGAATACGGACGAATTCGTGCTATGCGTGATGAAAATGGTAAAGATGTAAAAGTGGCTGGTCCATCAACACCGGTAGAAATACTGGGTTTGTCAGGTGTGCCTATTGCGGGTGAAAATGCGATTGTTGTTCAAGACGAACGTAAAGCTCGTGAAGTCGCGTCTAAACGTCACACTAAACAACGTGAACTAAAGTTAGCTAAACAACAAAAAGCCAAACTAGAAAACATGTTTGCCAACATGGAAGCCGGTGATGTT